>CALEFF010000027.1 GCA_937876865.1 uncultured Bacteroidales bacterium
TTTTTTTCAAGAACGAAGCAATTTTATGCCAATTTATTTGCTCTAAAGCTTGTGTATATGCATTATTCAAACGTTCGAAGTAATTATTCCATGTATTTAGATAAGGTGAATCTACAGATGATGAGACAACTTGTTCAAAGATTACTTCTCCATATCTGTTAGTCATTTCTATTTTAAAACTAACATCTATATTTGAAAGACAACAACTTCCATAGTCTTCATAACACCATATATTTGCATTTATTTTCTTTAAATAAATATTTAAAGTGTACTCATTTTCTTCGGTATCATTAAATCTCATTGCTTTAATATAGTTTACTGTTGGCATAATAAAGCAAGTAGAATTTGATAGCGAAATAAAATCTTCACTTTGACTATACTCTGCTTCCGTTGGCTCTATGTTAATATTTAATCCTTTTAAATTTTGAAATTGAAACTGTGGTTCACGTACAATTTCAAAATCTTGACAAAGATCATTTTGCAGTTTTTGTTTTACACTTGCAATATATTGTCTTTTAACTTCAGCCATTTGTTCTGGTGTTAGTTTTTGTGGTGGTTGTTGTACATAACAACTTGTAAATAACATTGGCATTAAGATAGCCAATAAACATAATAATTTTTTTACTTTCATCTTTTTTAATTTTTTACTTTCTTTGCCCAAGTCCCAAATGGCGATTATTTATTTTCTTTCTTGACTTCGAGGCATAAAAAAACGTGGGACTTTTTTCTTATCGTTTTTCTGAGGTCTTCGACTACCTAATCATTGGAATAAGAAAAGCCCACGATATTACTCATGAGCGTTTTCCGCTTATCTACCCAATGATTTTAATGAAAGTGTCGAAGTTTCAGAAAATCAAGTATAAGCAAAAACGCTTTTTATATGTCGTAAAAATTTAACTCAGTCTAATTTATCTTTCTTTTTCTTTTACCATAGGCATAATTTTTCGTTAATAATTTTTCACGCCACAAAGGTATAACAAATTTTTTAAAGTACAAAAAACTTGCGAATAAAGTCTTGGTTTTCTAAGTTCAAAAAATAGGGAAATCGAATTTATTTTGCCAAAATTTCAAAACCGATTTTTTAGCAAAAATTTTGACGAAAATTGGCGGAAATTAAGGGTAAATTTTGCGAAAATCTGACCTATTTTTTCAAAAGTCCTGTTTAAATTTTCAAAAGTCCTAATTAAATTTTAAAAGTCAGGACTTTCTGAGGTCAAAAGTCCTGACTTTTTTTGAAAAAATCAATGAAAAAATCGGCAAAAACAAAGACTTTTTTAGCGTTTTTAAGGCTTTAAAAAGTTAAGTCTTTGATTTAGTGATTTTTAGTTAAAGGCTTATATTTTTAAAATTTGCAATCAGAAATCTTAAAGTTGAAAATTCTTTAAGCATTTGGCGTTAAGTGGAGGGAAAAGTATTTTATTTTCGCTTCTACCATTGTTTTAGAAAAAGTAAATCAAGTTTAGATTCACTCCTCTCCACTTAAAATTATTGTAAACACTGATTCTATTGAGTCCAAAAGTGTAATTAGCGGCAATTTCCCAATGTCGATTGAAGTCGTAGCCGATTCCTAATTTGAATCCTATGTCTAAGGTGTTTAAATACTCTAAACTATTGCTTGTAGTCGTTTGATTATAATCAGGACTTGCAGAATTGATGTTTGTTTGTGTCCAATTAACACTTAAAGCCTTTGTTACAAAAGGTGTAAGCGAGAGAAACATTCCTCTTTTTAGTCTTTCATCTCCAAATTTCATTAAAAGCCCTGCGTCAATCTCCAACATAGAGAAGTAAACCTCATCTCTAAACCCAAAAGGTATTTCATATTTGTAGCCTTTTTGCGTAAACTGTAACGAAGGCTGAAAGTAAAGCATATAAACCAAGTGTTTTTCAGCCACAAATCCTGCTTTGTAGCCTAATTTCATTTCACTTTTGCTTTTTATTGAGACTTTATCGTAACTTCCGCTTGCTTTGATTCCAAATTGCCAAGGATCACGACTTGAACGTACTTTTGAATTTACGGGTTGTGCTTGCAAAAAACTACAAGTCAATGCAAGCACAATTGTAAATAAAGTTATAAAAAGGGGTTTCTTCATTATTTGTTTTGTTCTAATTGATGTATTATTTTCAATAGGCTTTCTCCTGAGCCGATTCTATATCCTGTTGAAAGGAAATATACTTCTCCTCTTTCAGATACAAAACATAGAATAGGATAACTATTGCTAAAACTTATGCCACTGCTTTTTACTATTTGGTTTTGAAGATTTTTGTCTGTGTCAAAAGCAAATAGGCTTTGTTTTGGAAGGTTTTCGTAAAGTTCTTTTGGAGTTTGTTTTGGCATTTTAGCAAAACAAAATGCTATTCCGCCACCCCATAGTTCTAAGTCTTTTTTTACTAACGGTAAATCAGCCATTAGGTGTCTTACAGGCTCAGAATAAGGGTCTATTATCGCAAGTATCATTCCTTTTTTGCCTGCAAGGTCTTTTAAAGTTACGGTTTCTTTATCCCAAGTTTGTATTTGAGAGTTTATATCTACCTTTCCAAGAACTTTAAGCTCGCTTTTTATTTCTTCCATTTCAAGTTTTACAACTGTAATCTTGTTGTATTCTATTGTGAAGTAATCTTCTCTTACGTAAATGTTGCCATCTACATCTCTGTTTCCTGACATTAGTCTATAAGTTCCTACTGCTAAGTCAAGCCCTTCTGGAAATCTTTGGAATTTTGGGTCATATTCAAAGTCAAGTGTTTGCCATCTTCCATCAAGTAGGCGTTGTATTGTGAAGTTTATGTAGTATTCTGGTTTTATTTTATTGTTCTTAGAATTATCTACTATCAATCTTCCCATAGGTTCGTCTTGGTCTGTTTCAAAGATAGGATATTGCCAATCGTCTTGTGAAGATATTTTGAATTGTGCTTTTCCTACGCTCCATTCATAACGAGCTGCAATTCCAAAGCTTCGTGCTATTGCAACAAAAAGAATTTCGCGAGATAGTTTGTCGCATTCTTTTATCTTTAAAACGCCTTTTGGAGATATTTGTACTCCGTAATAATTGTCTGTATTGTTGATTTTGATGTTTGAGTTAATCCAATCTGCTATTGTTTGAGGACAGAAAGTAAATTGTTGTGCGTAATCTTTGAAGTAATCTTGTAGGTATTCTCTGTAAGGAGTGATTTTTTCTAATTGAATGCGAGGATTCAACACCCATTCTACTAATGCTTCTTCTTTTGCAGGGTAATTTTTGTAGGCTTTTAGGTGTGAAAGTAAAATTTCTGCGTTTCCGTCTCTAAGGTCTTTGTCGTAAACAAGTGAAAGCATTTTTACTGCGTTTTCATCACCACTTTCCAATACTTTTTCTATTTCATCGTAGTTTCCCCATGAGCGATTGATGAAATCTTCTACTACTTCTTGTTTTACATTCCAAGTGTTTAGGTGTTTTATCCAACGATTTGGATTGCGATTTGCAGCAAAGGTGTTGATATATGCTGTTCTTATTGAATCCTCAAATGCTAAACGTATTGCATTTGCTGAGATTTGTTCTTGTGTAAGGCTGTCTATTGACTTTGCAACAGGCGGATAAAGAACGTATGTCATAGATGTATTTGGAATAAATTGTTGCTTTTTTAAGGTGAGATTTAGAGTTTCTTGTGTGCCTTCGGCTTTTGCTTGTGCTGTTAAGTCGCCTTTGCTTGCCCAAATCATCAAATCGCCAAATCCTGTTTCAAGTGTGGTTTTTCCTTCTTTGTTTGTGGTAAGCGTTGCCAAAGGATAATATTCTGCATAGTTGTAAAGTCCGTATTCTACTTTTGCTCCCTCAATAGGATTGCCGTTTTCATCCTTTACAATTACTGATAATTTTTTTGTGGCTGTATAGTTTGATAGAAGATTTATTTTGCTGTAAAGATCGGCTTCGTAGTTTTTTTGTTCTTTTCCATTATATTTTCCAAAAACTGTTGTGTGTACCATCATTGCTCTTTTAACGGGTGCGTCAAACCAAGCAAAATTCAATTCAGGTTCTGGCTCGCACGCTCCAAGGTAGTACCATTTTCCGTCAATCCATACTTCTACCCAAGCGTGATTATCATCTGTGTGAGCCCAACGTGGAGTGTAGCATTGTCTTGCAGGAATTCCTACCGAGCGAAGAGCAGTTACTGTAAAAGTACTTTCTTCTCCGCAACGTCCCCAAGAAGTTTTCATTGTTGCAAGAGGAGATGAGGTTCTTCCGTCTGCGGCTTTGTAATTTACTTTCTCATGACACCAGTGATTTACTTCGAGTGCTGCTTCATACATGCTCATTCCTTTTATTCTGTCTTTAAGTTCGTTGAACATATATGTGCGAGCAGTGTCAAGATTCTCGTTATTTACTCTGTAAACTAAGACATAGTGTTTGAATATGTCTTCTGGTACTTTCTTTCCCCAAGAAAAAGTCTTTTTTGCTTTGATAGCTGTTCTTACTTGTTCAAGAAAGAAATCTGTTTCGTAATCTGCTATATCGTTAAGAGGCATATAGTCATACAAGAACTTTAAATAGCTTTTTTCTTGTTTGGTTAATTTTTGGTTTGTTTTTAAATATTCTTGTCTGTAATCTTGTGCATTTGCTGCAAACAAGAATGCAATGGCTAAAACTAATGATAATGCTTTTTTCATCATGATTCTTTATCTTCTTTTATTATTTTCCTAATATTTTCTTGTATTCTTCTTGATTGTTAAGTAGTTTTATTGCTTCTTTTACTTCGTTGTCGTGTTTTAAAAGGGCTTCTATTCTTCCTTTTTGATTGTAATATCTTACTATTATCTCGGAAAGTAATAGTTGTTTAATGTCTTCTTTGTATTTTGTTAAGTCATCTTTTTTGTCTGCTGCAATTTCTGTTTTTATTTGCTCTATTTCTTTAAGTGTGTTTTCACCTAATTTTTCTTCTTTTGCAGAAGAAAGTAAATTGTCTAATATTTTTTCACTTGATGTTGTGTAAGAATAGTCTTTGTCTTTTAAAAATTCTATGAAATCATTGTAAATTTCGTCTGTTATTTCAAAATCTTTTACGCTTGTTATGCTTGGATTTTCTTTTACAAATTTTGTGGCATAGTCAAAGCAGAGAAATTTACTCATAAGGGTAATTGCTATGTTGCTTGCATATTTTACTCCTATTTTTATGTCGGGTTCTATGCCTAATCCGTCATATACAGTTCTTCCTCCTTTGGTTTTAAACGCTGTCCTTAAAGAATCAGGAATTTTATTAGCTTTTCCGTCTTTGTCTCTATGTGAATAATCTATTGCTTGAATACATCTACCGCTCGGAATATAGTATTTTGAAACGGTTACTTTCATTTGAGAATTATATATTAAAGGTAAAATGTTTTGAACTAAGCCTTTTCCAAAAGAACATTGCCCCATAATTACTGCTCTGTCAAAATCCTGCAAACTTCCTGATACAATTTCTGAAGCGGAGGCAGATGTGCCGTCAATTAACACTACAATAGGAATTTTTGTGTCTAATGCTTTTTTTGTAGTCTTAAACGTAAAGTTTTTTTCTATTGTTTTTGCTTTTGTGCTTACAACAACTTGTCCTTTATCTACAAAAAGATTTACAATGTTTACTGCTTCTTGTAATAATCCTCCGCCATTACCACGTAAATCTAAAATTAGATATTGCATATTTTGGCGTTTCAAGTTTTCAAAAGCATTTTTTACGTTGTCAGAGGCTTGTTTTGTAAATTCGTTTAGTTTGATATATCCGACTGCTTTGTCTATCATTCCAAAATAAGGTACATTTGGAAGTTGTATATCTTCTCTTCTAAATGTTTTTTTTATGATTTTCCCATCTCTTTCTACTTCTAATTCAATTTCAGAGCCTGCTTGCCCTCTTAATTTTTCTCTAACTTGATCGCTGTTTTTCCCTTTTGCACTTTCTCCATCAACACTTATTATTGCATCTCCTGCTTTGAATCCTGCTTTGTAGGCAGGTAGTCCTTCGTAAGGCTCAGAAATATAAACTATTCCTTCTCTATAATGAATTAAAGCCCCTATTCCTCCGTATTGTCCTAAGAGTTGAAGTTTTACATCTTCCATATCCGATTCGGGATAGTAGTTTGTATAAGGATCAAGTTTTGCAAGCATAGCGTCAATAGCGGTTTTGACCAAATCTCCCGAGTTTATATCATCTACATAATTACTATGGAGAGTTTTAAAGACAGAACCAAAAGTTTCTATCGCCTTATTCATTTCAAAATATTTCTCATCATCAATTTGAGAGAATGATTTGATTGTTGTTAATAAACACAATGCAACAGCAATAAAGCCTAAACTAATTTTTTTTACCATAAAATAGCATTTTATCAAGTGGCAAAGATAATTAAACAACCTCAAAAAACAATAAAATCGCAAGTTTTTTTAATAAATAGTTTTATTCTCTAATTTTTATTTATATCTTTGCAGGCTGTAAAATTAGGTAAAAAATAAAATAATAAAACAATTTAGGAATGGCTTTAATAGGTACAATTAGAAAAAAAGCAGGAGTATTAGTGGTTGCTATTATCGCATTAGCAATCTTGTCGTTTATTTTTACAGACTTGTTCTCTAACAGAGACCCTCGTCCAACAAAAATAGCCTCAATCAATGGAATGGATATTTCTTTCCAAGAGTTTGAAACTGCTAGTACTAATGCAGAAGAAAACATGAAACAACAATACAATGTTGCTTCTCTTACAAATGAACAAACTTTTGTTGCAAAACAACAAGCATACCAAAGTTTAGTTGCAGAAAAGTTATTAAAACAAGAATGTGAAAGTATAGGACTTTCAGTTTCAGAAGCAGAAATGAATGATATGTTTTTCGGAACATTTATTCACCCTATGGTAAGACAAAACTTTGCAGACCCTTCAACAGGTCAATACAATCCACAAGTTGTTAAGCAATATATTGCACAGTTTGAAAAATTACCGCCAGAACAAAAAACACAATGGACAAACTTTGAAGCTTATGTAAAAGAATCTCGTTTACAAGAAAAATACAACTCTCTTGTAATAAATAGTTTTTATATGCCTACTAAGATTGCAGAGCACATGAGTGAAGTTTCAAATAAAGTTGTAGATGCTCGTTATACAGTATTACCTTTCTCTTCTGTTGAAGATAACACAATCAAAATAACAGAAGAAGATTACAAAAAGTATTACGATCAACATAAAAACGAATACACATTATACGAAAACCTGAGAGATGTTGAGTTTATTAAGTTTGCCGTTCTTCCTTCACCAGCAGACATTAAAGCAATTAACGATTCAGTTCAAAAAACATTTATTGATTTCCAAGCATTAGAAGCATCAGAAATAGCAAGTTTTGTTTCAATCTCCTCTGACAGAGTATATGATAGTTTATACTATAAGAAAGATGCGTTAAAAGGAATATTTGCAGACTCGTTACTTGCAGGCAAAACAATAGGTAGTTTCATTGCTCCTTTCCAACAAGGACAAAATTGGGTTATGGCAAAAATTACGGACATTCAACAAAGACCTGACTCAGTTCGTTTTTCTCAAATACTTGTATTAAACAATAAAGCAGGAAAAGATTTCAAAGAAACACCAGAACAAGCAAAAGCTTTAGTAGATAGTTTATTAAATGTATTTAAAGCAAACCCAGCAGAATTTGAATCATCGGTTGCAAAATATTCAGACGATCCTGAGGCAAAAAGTAATTTTGGTGATTCAGGTTGGATGTTAGACGGACAATTACAATCTGATTTATTCAATAAATTAAAAGAAAGCAAAGAAGGAGATGTGTTTATATATGATTTACCAAATCAATTAGGACACTATTTAATCAAGCTTAAAGAAAAAACAGCACCAGTTGAAAAATTCCAATTAGCAACAATAGTAATGGGCGTTAGAGCAAGCGACAATACAGTAAACCAAATAAGAGATAAAGCAAATATCTTCCTTGGTTCAGCAAAAACACTTGCGGAAATGAAGGCCCAAGCACAAAAACAAAATTTAAATATACTTACATCTACTATTAGAGAAATGGATTATCAACTTAATGGTACACCATATTGCAGAGAAATTATACGTTGGGCATTTGATGAAAAGACAGAATTAAATACAGTAGCGCCAGAAGTGTATGAATTAACAGATATGTTCCTTGTAGTAGCCTTAAAGGATAAAAAAGAACAAGGAGTGATGACATTGGAACAAGTAAAACCTTACATTGAATCGCAAGTTAAGATGGAAAAGAAAGCAGAAATCTTAATGGAAAAGGCAAACAAATTGTTAGCAACAAACAAAACAATAGAAAACTTTGCAACAGCAGCAAATGTAACTATAGATTCAGCGATAGCAGTAGATTTCGCAAGTCCATATTTTGCAGCAGCAGGTCCTGAAATGAGAGTAATAGGAAGTTTATCTTCTGCAAACAAAACAGGATTGCAAAAACCAGTAAAAGGATTCAATGGAATATATGTTTTAAATGTAGATAGACAATACACACGTCCAACAAAAGAGGATCCAAAACTAATTCAACAACAATTTAAGACCAAATCGTACCAAAAAGCACAAATGATAATGCAAGCACTACAAATGGAAGCAGACATAAAGAATCACTTTACATTCTTCTATTAGTAGATAGTAAACGATAAATATAGAAATAGCGACTTTGAACTAACAAAGTCGCTATTTTTTTCTTTGTTTTTCAAAAATAAATCAAAGAAAAAATTAAAAAAAGTAAAGAAAAAATAAAATAAAACAAAGAAAAATATCTTATTTTTTCTGTTAAATGGGACATTTCACTATCTTTGCATAAAAGATTCTAATAAATGAGCAAAGAAAAAGCAACGACTACGCCTTTAATGAAACAATATAATGAGTTAAAGGCTCAACATCCTGATACAATCCTATTATTTAGAGTAGGAGATTTTTATGAAACATTTGGCAGTGATGCAATTGAGACTTCAAAGATTTTAAATATTACTCTAACTAAAAGAGGTGGAGGAGATGATAATCCTTTGGCGGGATTTCCTCATCATGCTATTGATACATATCTTCCAAAATTTTTAAGAGAAGGTAAAAAAGTTGCAATATGTGAGCAATTAGAAGACCCAAAATCTGTAAAAGGGTTGGTAAAGCGTGGAATTATTGAAATTGCAACGCCATCGCTTTCTTATTCTGAACAAACTATGCAAGGGGATAGAAATAATTTTCTTGCATCTATTCATTATACAAATTCAAATATAGGAGTTGCTTTTCTTGATCTTTCAACAGGAGAATTTTTAGTGAGTGAAGGCAGTTGGCAAGATGTAGATAAGATTATTCGTTCTTTTGCTCCTAAGGAAATAATCGTACAAAAGAAATATTTAAGAGATTTAGAAGCCTCTAATTTCAATGTTAAAAGCATAAAAACTTACGAAGATTGGGTTTTTACGAAGGATTTTGCTTATGAGATACTTAATAATCAATTTTCTACTTTGAGTTTAAAAGGCTTTGGCGTGGAAAAAATGGAGAATTCAATTATTGCGGCAGGTGCGATAATGAATTATCTTAAAGAAACGATGCATAATGAGTTGAATCACATTTGTAGCATAAAGAAAATAGATAATAGCAATTTTATGTGGTTAGATGGATTCACTATAAAGAATCTTGAATTGATTTATGCACACAATGGCACTTCGCTTTTTGATATTCTCAATCATTGTTCTACTCATATGGGAAGCCGTCTTTTGCAACGTTGGATAGTTTTACCTCTTATAGATAAGGAACAAATTGATTGGCGATTAGATATAGTTGAAAGTTTTTTGCAAAATGCTGATTTACGTCAGCAAATGAGTGATTCCTTAAACTCTATTGGCGATTTAGAACGCTTAGTCTCTAAGATAGCAATGATGAGGGTGCAACCAAATGAATTATACGCTCTTATCAATATTTTAAAAGAAATCTCCTCAATCAAAAATAATTTTTCTTCTTCGCAATCCCCTTGTTTGCAAAAATTATCGCAAGATTTGATAATTTGTAATGACTTGGTAGAACTTCTAACAAAGTATATATCTCCTTCGGCTCCCAATAATATTTCAAAAGGTGGGGCAATAGCCTTTGGGGTTGATGAAGAATTGGATTATTACAGAAGAATAAGTACAGATGCAAAAGAACTAATCAATAATATTCTTAAACGAGAGATAGAAGCAACAGGAATTACTTCCTTAAAGATAAGTTATAATAATGTGTTTGGCTATTATTTAGAAGTAACTAATACACACAAAGACAAAGTTCCGGAAAGTTGGATAAGGAAACAAACCCTTACTAATGCCGAACGTTATATTACAGAGGAATTAAAGGATTTAGAAACGAAAATACTTAATGCAGCGGATTTTATAACAAGGAAAGAATCTACAATATACTCAAATTTGCTCGAACAACTTAAAAAATGGATAGAGCCATTGCAAAAAAATGCAAATATACTTTCACAAGTAGATTGCCTTGTTTCGTTTGCAATTGTTGCAAAGCATAATAAATATACCAAACCGCAGATTACACAAGACTATATTTTGAATATAACCGAAGGAAGACACCCTGTAATAGAAAAAACCTTGCCAATAGGCACTCAATATATTTCAAATGATGTTTATTTGGATAAAGATAATTCGCAAATTGCCATAATCACAGGTCCGAATATGTCTGGAAAGAGTGCATATTTAAGACAAACTGCACTTATTGTTTTAATGGCACAAATAGGTTGCTATGTTCCTGCACTAAATGCACAAATCGGAATAATAGATAAGATATTTACAAGAGTAGGAGCAAGTGATAATCTTTCGGCAGGAGAAAGTACTTTTATGGTTGAAATGAATGAAACAGCATGTATTTTAAACAATCTTTCTTCTCGTAGTTTAGTGCTTTTAGATGAAATAGGTAGAGGAACATCTACATACGATGGTGTGTCAATTGCTTGGGCTATTGGAAAATATCTTCACGATAGCAAACTTTGTCCAAAAACACTTTTTGCAACTCATTATCATGAACTAACAGTTTTAGCGGAAAAATTCCCAAGAGTAAAAAACCTTCATGTCAAAGTAAGAGAACAAGGGAAAAAAGTAATCTTCCTTAGAAAGATTGCAGAGGGTTGTTCTCAAAAAAGTTTCGGAATTCATGTTGCACGACTTGCAGGAATGCCGAAAGATGTATTAAAAACATCAGAAGAAATGCTTGAAATTTTAGAAAACAACTCTCAAACTACTCAATCAATACAAGACACCATAAAAAATCAAGAAAAAGAAAAATCAATGCAATTAAGTTTCATACAACTTGAAGATCCCTTGCTATTGCAGATAAAAGAAGAGATTCTTTCCACAGATATCGATAATTTAACTCCTGTGGAATCGCTTGTAAAACTGCATAATATCAAAAAAATGTTAGAAAAATTGTAATTTTTTTTGGTAACAAAAAAAAAAGTTATATCTTTGCAGACGCAAATTAGGCGGAAATAGCTCAGTTGGTAGAGCACAACCTTGCCAAGGTTGGGGTCGCGAGTTCGAGTCTCGTTTTCCGCTCAAACGAAGAAAAGCAGTCCAAACGGGCTGCTTTTTTCGTTTGACACGAGACTTGCACGAAGCGACCCCAGTCGCCCTTGCTTTGGGTGGTGGGGATAGTATAGATGTTACGATAGGATGGTTTGAAACGCTCTAATTTTTAATCCAAGGCCAAAAATCCCTCGACAACCAACCGTAGTAATTCGCATTGGTTATTTCAACGACAAACAAATAATCATCCTGATCCATCGTAGGGCGAAGCCGCTCATATATATCGTTTGCAGTGACGGAATACGGGACCTTAACAAACCAAGTGGACTCCATTGCGTGTTGCCAGTCACCTAATCTCTTGATCGCATCATACAACCAGGTATAATTGTGTCCAGGTCTTTTCAAATCATATGTAATCAAAAACGATTTACCCATTTTCTATACAGCTCCTTAAAAACATATTATTTACTCTTATTGATGCCCTATGCCCGGTGCTAAAGGAAAACATCACTTATGCAAAGATAATATTTTATTTTCTTCATTCATATAAATTGAACAAATAGATTTCAAATCTATATCGGTTTATGTCCGTGCAATCCAATTATTCTATACAAAAATATCATAAACGGCTCAAAATGCTATTGTAAAAGGGTCAATGTGCTCGGATGTGTTTTACCGTTGGCAGGAAGTCTCTATCTTTGTTTGAAGTAAAACATATAGCAGATATCACAATGAAGTCTCTCAAGAAGGCGAAGGCCACACCCCACATCCCCTCGTCGATGGTGCTCTACGAACACTTCCGCGGCACCGACACCGCACGACATATCATCACCACCGACTACTACTCCATAGGCTATGTCCTGCGTGGCAATGTCAAGATCAACAACATCGACATCCCCGAGGGTGGTGTCTACATTGTAGGCCACGGCGAGCATATCGCCGAGAGCTTCAGTGGCCGTGATGGCCACTTCGAGCAGGTGGTTATGCACCTCCCCGACGACAACCTACAACTCCTCCCACGCCAGCGCGATGAGCAACGACTCGAGGACACGGCACTCGCAGCCATAGCATCCAACCTATCTGTCGAGGAGCTCGCAAAACGCTGCTACCTCTCCGTATCTACCTTCAAACGCCACTTCAGGGAGCTATACCATACCTCGCCACACCGATGGCTCAAGACACGCCGCCTAGAGCTGGCATACCATATAGTCATCAACACCAACCTCCCGATAGCAGAGGTGGCACGCCGCTGTGGCTTTGTTAGCACCACACACTTCACAGCATCGTTCAAGCACGAGTTCAATGTAACACCTCTACGCCTTCGCTATATGATGCAGAACAAAGCAAATATCGACCATTAGACGTAGAACCTATCCTCCGATTCTCGTGTGAGGATGACTATCTATGATTATGATGATTGTATATACCGCTATGCCGTCGTCACCGTGCTACATCAAGGAGCGCGAGACGGTGAGCCCGAGGTGTTGTCCTATAGCGGCGCTTGAAGAGGGCTATGAAGTGCGAGACGTTGGCAAAGCCTACCATTGTGGCGATAGCGTCTATAGGGATAACGGTCTTCTCAACCAGATGATGTGCTATGCATAGTCGGCGCTCCAATAGCCAGTGATGTGGTGACGAGCTATAACGGTGACGGAAGCGTCGCTTGAATGCCGAGGGCGAGAGACAACATATCGAGGCCATAGTATCTATGGTGTCACCCTTGAGGCCGCGCACAAGAGCCGCGCAGTGACGCATCTCCTCGCTCCTGTTCGGCAGATATGTCGATAGCCTCTCGTTATGTAACGTCATCTCGCACAATACTACACCCTCTACCATAAGCGTCACGACGACGCTTACGCTCACCTCCTTGTCGCCCACAGCTAAGGGCACTACATAATCTACCGCTATGCTATAGCTGTACTCGCGGTCTTCGCTGCGATAGGTATCGTAGGTATTGGTAGTCATATCTGTGCAGTTGCATTCTTATTAATGCAATACAAAGATATGCAAAATATCATAATCACGAGTGCTCACAACATAAAAAAAACAAAAATAGACCCGTTTACGATAGTTTTGTATGTAGGTATCTACTGCATTTGCTCAACGGCGAAAGCCATAGGCCATTACAAAGATATAGAAAATTTTTGAGAAAGCGTGAATTTGTGAAAAACTCTTATGTAGGAATTTGTTATCTTTGCGACATATCGCCAGATTTAGGGTGCAATCGCAGTGGGCTATAACTGTGTGGATTGCGAGTGGAGAGAAAAAGTTTCGGCTTTTTCTCTTTTTTATTGCTGATTGTCAGAAGTTGTCAAAAACTTG
>CALEFF010000028.1 GCA_937876865.1 uncultured Bacteroidales bacterium
AGGCGCATAAAGGGATGTGGGGACATCTGACAGAAAAGGGGGTAGAAGAACAAAAGGCTCTGGCAGAAAGGCTATTTGAACGAGTACCGGAAGTTTTCAATGACAAGAAGAGGAATATCATCGACTCATACAGTTCTGATATTCCGAGGTGCATATTGAGCCTGGCAAGCTTTACAGGAAGACTTATAGCAGGCAATCCGTCACTTGATGTAAGATATGAGACCGGCGCGAGATGTTCGGAATATCTGAGATGTGGTCCTGCGGATGTGAATGTAAAGGCATACTACTTTCCCCAGATGCATGAAGAAATCGAGAAGTCATGCGATTGGAGCAGTGCTGTAAAGATATTTTTCAAAGATCCGTCCAAGCTGGAAATCACTCCATATCAGTTTGCAGACAATCTTTGGGGAGCATGGGCTATCTGCCAGTGCATCGGCTTTGACAAGATTTCTTTCCCATCCTGTTTTATGGATTCAAAATTACCAATACGTTTATTCAGCAAAAGCTCATATTTAGGAAGAGGTGTTTCTAACTTTTCAAGTTTTTTCTGATATGATGCGGAATTGCCTCACAAATATCCTCCTGTTTATCGGATTATTCGCGATATATTCTGAAATTTCCGTAAAGATAACAAAAAAATCGCTATTGCTTTTATGGAAACCGTGTGATACAATATAATATGGAAGATTTTGTTTATATAAATAATGGTTGTAATGTAAAGGTTGATTGCGATGCAATGTGTTCTATGTTATTTTTAG
The DNA here is from genome assembly GCA_937876865.1 of uncultured Bacteroidales bacterium. GTDB lineage: Bacteria > Bacteroidota > Bacteroidia > Bacteroidales > P3 > Onthomorpha. The sequence goes on from CALEFF010000028.1 coordinate 759, forward strand.
GAGATAGTGTAAATGTAGAAATAGAAGCAAATAAAATGTTTTATGTTTCAGGGGATATAATTTATGGTAATATGTCTTATTTTACTGTGCATCAAAATTTATTGGGAGAAAGTTGGAATTATTTGACAAGCCCAATCAATAAAACACAAGCTGCCTTATTTTCAATGGAACGCAACAATAATGATACATGGTTAATGCAATACAATACTGGGAAAAAGAGTAAACACGGGGATTATTGGAGTGATTATTTAACAGATCCTAATTTTATTCTCCTACCAGGCAAAGGCTATGCTGTTTATACAAAATCACCATTAGACATAAAGTATGAAGGAATTTTGTGTAATAGTAATACTGTTTTTACCCTTGTAGAGAATAATCATGATAAGAAAAATCTTGTAGGAAATCCTTTTACTGCACCTCTAAGTTCCAAAAAATTATTTGAAGAAATAGACGGGAAAATTCAAGGGAATGCTATATTTTTATTAGACAAAGAAAGCAAAGTTTACAATCCAATTATAGTGGATCTAAATGAAAATGTATTGATACCATCATTAGAAGCATTTTTTGTAGAAACAATAACAGGTAATAGCGAAATAACATTTCAAAGACAACATCAATATATTCCAAAATCGGGAGAGCAATCCTTGATAAATACTAATTATCTTACACTTTCGGCAGTAGTAGATAATAAAATACAATATGCTTTAATAGGCATGAATGATGATTCTAAATATGATTTTGATCGATATGATGCACACAAGATTTTCGGAACAAGTGAGCAAGCAGCAGAAGTGTATTTTTTAGTTAATGGAGAAGAACTTTCTGTAAACACATTTCCAAATTATCCGGCAGCTTTTGATATAGGATTGTATATTGGACAAACTGACAATGTACAATTACAATTAAATAACATATCTGTTTTACCTAAAGATATACTTGTGTTGTTAGAAGATAAGAATGAAAATAATTTCTATAACTTATGTGATTCTGCTTGTGTGAAAACAAAATTAGAAGCAGGAACAACAAATGGTAAATATAGAATACACTTAGTTAAAGCAAAAGCAATATACAATCTTCATCAAGATTATTCGGGCGTTTATCTTTGGGAAGACAATGAAAGAATATTACTTTATGGAGATGGAGTACATGAATTGCAAGAAATAAGAGTTTGGAACAAAGAACACGAATTAATAGAAGAGAAAGAGTATAATGGAGGTATTATAGTATTTGATGACAATATTAGAAGCGGACGTTATAGTGTAGATTTAAAGATTGAAGGACAATGGATAGAACACTATCCGATAGAAGTAAAATAAAAAAATAACTCTCAAATGAAACTTAGAAAGATATTCATATTACTAATAATCATTTCAACAACTCCTTTTATTTGTTTTGCACAAAAGAAATCTATTATAAAACTTTTGAATAAAGGAGAGTATAGTCAAGTTTACGAAAAAATACAAACTTCTTTTAAAGATACAAATGATGTTGAGCGTCTTGAACTTTTGTCATTGTATTATAGCCAAGAAAATAATCCTGAAAAGAATGCTTGTTTGGCTTATTACTATGGTAAACGTCTAAACAATAAAGAGGAAAGAGAAGTAATCAATTTAGAAGATATTTGCAAACAAGAACTTACAAGAGTTTATAATTCAAAAGATATAGAACAATTAGAAAACTATGTTCATTGTTTTAAGGAAGAGAAAAAATACGCAAAGGAGGCAGAAAGAATATTAGAACAAGTTGCTTTTGAGAAAACACAAATGCTTAATACGCTTGAAGACTATGAAAACTATATTAGAAGATTTCCAGATGCAATCCAAGTCAATTTAGCAAGACAAGCCATTGACGAAATAATATCTTTAGATATCCTTGAAAGTGGAGATTTGGATAAATTAGAGGATTTTGTTCAAAAAACAAAGAATGAAAAATATAAGCAACAAGCACTTCAAGAAATAGAACGCATTATATTTCAGAATACTTTGGAAGAAAATACCAAAGAAAAATATGAAAGTTATATAAAGCGATTTCCAAACGGAGTTTATGTGAAATTGGCAAATGAAAAGCTTAATGATGTTATATATAACGAAGTTGTAGCAAGTTCTTCATTAAGTTCTATGATTTCATTTGTTAAGAATAATCCACACCACCCAAAGCTTGATCGTATAATTCAGAATCTTCAAGAAAAATCGCTTCAACAACTTTCAATCGAAGGGTTAAAAACTGTTTTAGAACTACAATACGATACTGCAATTGTTAATATGTTTATAAAAAATTATTTAGCTGATCCAACAAAAGCAAATATAGCCATTATAGAGGAGGCTTTTCCTGATTTCAAACAATCAAAAATAGTATTGACTGCAAAAAAATTAAATGAGGATTACAATTTCCTTCTAAGAAAATCAAGTATAAACAATAACGATCTAAAAAATCATAGAGGATTATTCTTTAAAAAAAACAATTCTCTTACAAAACGTTTATTGGAAAAATATTTGGCTCAACAAAAGAATTCAAAAAAAACAGATAATAGAATAAGTGGCGATTTAATTCGCAATTTTCAACAATCAAGTAAAGTTTCCTTTAACTTAATTGATAAAGAATTTGATGAAAATGATATAGTTTCTTCATCTAATGTAGTTTTTTCTGCTTACACACCTAACGGATATTTACCAGAATCTTCCATTAAAAACGAAGATATTTACATTATTAAGACTAATGAATTAGGAAAGCAAGATACTATTCTATTACCCTCCTCAATAAATACAAGATTTAATGAGACATCACCAGTTTTATCTTCCGATGGGAAAACATTATTTTTTAGTTCAAATGCTGGTGTAAATCATGGAGGAATGGATATTTATATTTCACATAGAGAAGACACAAATATAGTGGATAATTGGAGCATGCCAATGCTTTTAGGTAAAAAACTTAATTCAGAAAAAGACGACTATGTACTTTCTTTAAATAAATACAAAATTGTAGTTGCTAATGCAAAAGGAACAAATAAAAGAAGTTATCTTATGGACTCTGATTTAGAGTTTACAAGTGCATACGTATTAGATAAAAAAGGCAATTTCCTACAACAAGATGTAATAATATTAGATGCAGAAAAATTAGATACGATTGCAGTTGTTCAAAGCAATGAAAAAGGATACGTTTCTTTTCTAAAACCAAATAAACCGTATTATTTAATAGCACAAAAGTGGGGATATTTAGGCTTTTTCTCACAAGATAATTCACAAATCGTAGTACAAAAAATAGATGACTTATTTGAAACAAAACAATTTTGTCTTTTAGAGTCTCCGTTCAATGAAAAGAAATTAACAGAACTTACTCCAAAAGGTAAAAAGGAAATAGAATATCTTGCAAATAGCATAAAAAATCAAAACTACATTACAACAATTTCCCTTCACGTACATTCGGTAAATAAAACAGAAAAAGCACAAGAGATTTCTGATAAACAAGCACAAGTAATTACCGATTTACTTGTAAAAAATGGAGTAAATAAAGATAATATTATAGTTGCATCATACGCAAACACCTCTCCGCTTATAGGTTGGGAGGGAAAAAATAGAATAGAAATAGGATTTTTATTAGAAAAATAAAGAATAAAAAAAATGAATACGACTATTAGCGATAGTGTAGTAATAATTCCAACCTACAACGAAAAAGAAAATATAGAAAACATAATAAGATATGTATTTTCGTTGGAAAAGGTATTTCATATTTTGATAATAGAAGACAATTCCCCTGACGGAACTGCTGATATTGTAAAAAGACTAATGCAAGAGTTTCCCGATAGATTGTTTATTGAAGAAAGAAAAGGTAAATTAGGCTTAGGAACAGCCTATCTTCATGGATTTAAATGGGCTATTGCAAAAAAATATGACTATATCTATGAAATGGACGCAGATTTTTCTCATCCGCCAAAAGATTTGCTTAATCTTTACAAAGCCTGTCTTGAAGGGGCAGATATGGCAATAGGTTCTCGCTATGTAGATGGAAAGATTTCAGTTGTAAATTGGCCAATGGGACGAGTTATGATGTCTTATTACGCCTCTAAGTATGTGCAACTAATCACAGGAATGAAGATTGGCGATACCACAGCAGGCTTTGCTTGTTACAAACGTTCACTTTTAGAACGCATAAACTTTGATAAAGTAAAATTTGTTGGCTATGCCTTTCAAATAGAAATGAAATACACTGCCTACAAATTAGGATTCAAACTAAAAGAAGTGCCAATTATTTTCACAGACAGAGTGTTAGGCACAAGTAAAATGAGTATGAAAATCTTTAAAGAAGCCTTTTTTGGAGTCTTTTCTTTAAGATTTAGAAATTGGTCAAAATATTAAGAAAAAAAAGCAAAGAAAAAATAAAAAAAAGCAAAGAAAAATTTAAAAAAATCAAAGAAAAAAAATAAAAAAACAAAGAAAAAAATGAGACGAAATTTAGGATTATTTTTTGCTCTTTTGATAGTGTTTTCAAACATTGGAGCATTTGCACAAAAAGGTCTTATAGACATAAAAAAAGTTCAAGACAGACAATACTATCCAACAGGAATATATAACCTACAATTTGTTGGAGAAAAAGGTAACTATGCCTACACAAAAGAAAAAGGTCAAGAATTAATCTTAGGAGACAAGAAATCAGAAAAAACAATCTTGACAAAAGACGATTTAACAGCAGATTTAAAACACTTTGCAAGTATAGAATTTATTTCAGAAAAAGAATTTGCATTTCTAAGTGCAGATAACAAAACAATTTTTCATTACAACATAGAAACAAAACAAGCAACTCCTATATGTAAGATAAAAGAAGGAGCAGAAAATCTTGAATTAGATTTGAAAAATGGTAGTGCAGCCTATACAATCGAAGGAAACGTTTGGTTTTCAACAAAAGGCAAAGAACCAAAACAACTAACTACTGACGGAGGAAATGGAATAACATACGGAGTTGCAGTACACAGAAATGAATTTGGAATAGAAAAAGGATTCTATCTTTCAAACGATGCAACAAAATTAGCATTTTACAGAATGGATGAAAGCATGGTAGAAGAATATCCTTTGGTAAATACCGCCGTTCGTGAAGCAAAAGAAACTCCAATACGCTATCCAATGGCAGGAATGAAGTCTCACGAAGTAAAAGTATTGGTTTACGACTCTAAAACCGACAAAACCGTAGAATTAAACACAAGAAAAGACAATAGCCTTGAAGAAAGAGAAGCATATCTTACAAATTTAACTTGGAATCCAGAAGGAACAATGCTTTATATTCAAAAACTAAATCGTAAACAAAACGATTTATCGCTTATATCATACGATGTAGTAAACGGAAACCAAGTAAAAGAGTTGTTAAGAGAAACAAACGAAAAATATGTTGAGCCAGAATCACCAATTTTCTTTTTACCTAACAATAGCAAACAATTCATTTTCCTAAGCGAAAGAGACGGATTTAATCACGCTTACTTATATAATACAGACGGGACTTTGATTTCTCAACTTACCTCAGGCAATTGGATGATTAACTCAATAGAAGGATTCAATAAAAAAGCAACAGAGGTGTATTTTTATTCAACACAAGACTCTCCATTAGAGCAAAATCTATATGCTTATAACTTTAAAACAAAGAAAATACGTCGTTGCACACCAGAAAAAGGAACTCACCATGCACAATTCAATGCAGAAGGAACACTTTTCTTAGATACCTACACAAGTTCAGTAGAACCAAGAAGAGTTGTTTTGTATGACAACAAAGCAAAGCAAGTAAAAGAAATCTATAAATCAGAAAACCCTTGGGCAGACTTAGATAAACCAGAAATAGACGTATTTACAATCAAAGCAAAAGATGGTACAGATTTATATGCACGTATGATAAAACCATTAAACTTTGACGCAACAAAGAAATACCCTGTAATAGTTTACGTATATGGTGGACCACACGCACAACTCATTACAGAAAGTTGGTTATCGGGAGCAAATAATTTCTTTCTTTTCCTTGCACAACAAGGATACATAGTTTGGACAGTAGATAGTAGAGGCTCAGCAAACAGAGGCTTTGAATTTGAAAGTGCAATATGGAGAAATTGTGGAAGCATTGAAGTAAGCGATCAAATGGATGGAGTAAATTATTTGAAATCTCTTCCATACGTAGATGAAAATCGTATAGGCGTTGATGGTTGGTCATACGGTGGATTTATGACTATTTCATTAAAATTGAAAAATCCAGGAGTATTCAAAACAGCAACAGCAGGTGGCCCTGTAATTGATTGGAAATGGTATGAGATTATGTACGGAGAAAGATATATGTCTTCACCAAAGGATAATAAAGAAGGATATGAAAAATCTTCACTTCTTAATTACGCAGATCAATTAGAAGGAAAACTACTTGTAATCCACGGAGCACAAGATCCAACCGTAGTAATGCAACACTCATTGGAGTTTATCAATAAATGTATCAAATCAGGAAAACAAGTAGATTACTTTATATATCCAGATCACGAACATAACGTGATAGGCAAAGATAGAATACACCTTTACGAAAAGATATTCCAATATCATAAAGAAAACTTATAATCAAAAAAGAACGATAAAATGTTTACAGGCATAATAGAAAATATGGCTCGTGTAGTAAATATCGAGCAAGAAGGCACAAACTTTCATTTTACTTTGGAGTGCGAAATAGCAGATGAATTAAAAATAGACCAAAGCTTTGCCCACGATGGTTGTTGTTTGACAGTAGTAAAACTTGACAAAGAAAAAAAACAATATGTCGTTACTGCAATGAAAGAAACTATGGATAAAACAAATCTTGGTACTTGGAAAATTGGTACAGAGGTCAATGTAGAACGCTCAATGCTTATGGACGGAAGATTTGATGGACACATAGTTCAAGGACACGTTGATCAAACAGCAGAATGTTTTAAAGTTATAGATGAAAATGGCTCTTGGAGATACTATTTCAAGTATGAAAAACAAGAAGGTAATATGACAGTTCCAAAAGGCTCTATTTCGGTAAATGGAGTTAGCCTTACGGTTGTCGATAGCAAAGAAGGAGAATTTTCTGTTTCTATAATACCTTATACTTATTCACATACAAATTTCCATAGCTTTGAAGTAGGAACAATTGTCAATATAGAATTTGACGTTTTTGGCAAATATGTTCAAAGACTTTTGGAACAATATATGCAAAAGTAAGCATAGATGATAGATTACAAAGTAGAACCAGACAGATGTGTGGTAGTTGGAATCACAACTCCTGAGGTTAGTGTTGAACAAACCGAGGAATATCTTGATGAATTGGTGTTTTTAATAGATACCGCAGGAGCTGTGGTTGAAAAACGTTTCACTCAAAAACTCCCTTACAAAGATCCTCGCACATTTGTCGGCAGTGGAAAATTAGAAGAAATAAAAGAATACATTAAAGCAGCCGAATTAGAATGGGTTGTCTTTGATGATGAACTTTCTCCTTCGCAAGCAAGAAATATTGAGCGAGCTTTGGAGTGTCATGTCTTAGATCGCACAGGTTTAATCCTTAATATATTTGCACAAAGAGCAAGAACCTCGCACTCAAAAACACAAGTAGCACTTGCACAGTATCAATACCTTTTGCCACGTCTTACAAGAATGTGGACACACCTTGATAGACAAAGAGGAGGTGCAGGATTGACAATGAGAGGTGTAGGAGAAACGCAAATAGAAACAGATAGAAGAATAATTTTGTCGAAAATCTCGCTTTTAAAAGAGAAATTAAAAGAGATAGACAAACAAAAAACCGTACAAAGAAAGAATAGAGAATCCTTAGTGCGTGTTGCCTTAGTTGGATACACCAATGTAGGAAAATCAACTCTAATGAATCTGCTTTCAAAGAGTGATGTGTTTGCAGAAAACAAACTCTTTGCAACCTTAGACACCACAGTAAGAAAAGTAGTTATAGAAAACCTACCATTTCTTTTGACCGATACCGTTGGATTTATACGAAAACTTCCACATGGCTTAGTAGAAAGTTTTAAATCCACTCTTGATGAATTGCGAGAAGCAGATTTGCTTGTGCATGTAGTAGATATATCGCATCCAAACTTTGAAGAGCAAATAAAAGTTGTAAATAATACGCTTGCAGAAATAAAAGCAAATGACAAACCAATGCTATTACTTTTCAATAAGATAGATGCCTATACCTATATTCCACAAGAGGAAGATGATTTGACTCCAAAAACAAAAGAAAATTGGAGTTTAGAAGACTTGAAACAAACATATCTATCTAACGAAAGTCAAGATACGGTTTTTATTTCGGCAAAAAACAAAGAAAATATCGAGGAATTGCGTCAGTTAATCTACGATAGAGTAAAAACAATCCACGCAATACGCTATCCTTACAACAATTTTTTATATTAAAACAAATTATTTATTAACCAATAAAAAAAGAAAATATGTTATTATTAAACACAAATTCATTCTCTTGGGACGATGTAATGGGATTTTTAAAAACAATATGTTTTGAATTTGGTCCCAAATTGATTATTGCTGGCTTAATACTTTGGGCTGGCTTTAAATTGATAAGATTTCTTGTAAAAAAACTTGAAAAAGGATTTGAAAAAAAGAACTTAGACTTATCATTACGTCCATTTCTTATTTCTTTAATTTCTATTCTTCTAAAAGTATTGTTAATACTTACCGTAATAGGTTATTTAGGAGTAGAAATGACACAATTTACCGCAATTCTTGCATCTTGTGGAGTTGCAATAGGTTTAGCACTCTCAGGAACACTTCAAAATGTTGCAGGAGGAGTAGTTTTATTAGTGCTTCGACCATTCAGAGTTGGTGATTACATAGAATCAAACGGCTTTGAAGGCACAGTAAAAGAAATAATGATATTCACAACCACACTTGTAACAGTAGATAATAAAGTAATTACAATTCCAAACGGAGCATTATCAGGAGCAAGCGTAATAAACTATTCAAAAATGGAAGATAGAAGAATAGACATTAAATTTAATCTTGCTCACGGTGTAGATATTGCAAAAATAAACCCTGAATTAATAGCAATAGCAAAACAAGATAAAAGAATATTCACTACACCTGAACCAACCGTTATAGTATCTATTACAGACCTTGCAATAAATATTGACATAAGATTTTGGTGTAAAAACGCAGACTATTGGGATGTGATGGGCGAAATGCACGAAAAAGTTTACAACTATTTGGTAAAAGAAAATATTTCATTGCCTCACCCAAAATTAGACTTGATTAAAGAATAGAAGACAAAGAAATAATGTCGGAAAAGAATCCTTTATCATTATTTAGCTTTAAAAGAATACTACTACCCTTATTAATAGGAATAGGGGTAGCAGTATTGCTAATATTAAAAGACATAAAAAACGATTCAAGTGCAATAACAGATGTTTTAATCAATTGGACTTGGACTTCAACTCTTTTCTTATTCCTTGCACTGTGCTTTGGAGTAATGAGAGACTTGATGTATATGTATAGAATTAGGCTTCTATCCGACAAACAACTCACTTGGAAACAATCCTTCCAAGTAATAATGCTATGGGAGTTTGGTTCAGCAATCACACCCTCAGTAGTAGGAGGCTCAGCCTTAGCATTTTTTATCGTAAGCTTAGAAGGAATTCCCGTAGGTCGCTCAACAGCAATTGTAATGATAACAGCACTCTTAGATGAGTTGTTTTACATAATCATAACCCCTATTGTAGTGCTAATAGTTGGCGTAAGCCTTGCCTTTAACACCGATTTCCGATTCACATTCTTAGGATATGAATTTGGAGAAACACAAATCTTTTTCATAGGCTATGGATTTATGTGCCTACTTACGCTCATAATACTTGTAGCCATATTTTTCTTTCCACAAGGCTTTAAAAAACTACTCTATATCCTTTCAGAAAAAAAACTATTTCGCAAAATAAAAGACAAAACAAAAAAAATGGGAGACGATATAGTAACCTCCTCGCAAGAATTTAAAGGAAAAGGATTTGTTTTTTGGGCAAAAGCCTACCTATGCACAGTCTTTTCGTGGACATCACGCTTTTTAGTAGTCAATTGCATACTCCTCGCATTCTCACCCGTAGGAGAACATCTTTTAATCTTTGCAAGACAATTAGTAATGTGGATAATTCTTTGCATTTCTCCAACTCCAGGAAGCAGTGGCGTAGCAGAATTTGCCTTTCCTTTGTTCATAGGAGAATTTATGCCACAAGGAACTCACGCAACCATAGCCTTGATTTGGCGATTGTTTACTTACTATCCATATCTTATACTCGGCTCCTTAGTATTGCCTTATTGGACTAAGAGAGTCTTTAAAAGGAAAAAGTAAAATTAGTATTTTCTTGATAATTTATACCATTGCGGAAATTTTTGCAACGCAAATTTTGCAATGGTATTTCTGTTAACAAAATGGAACTAAGAAAAATTTATCATATTAGCTAATTGAATGAAATAATCATTTGACCAAATTTTTATATCGTTTGGATTGCGAACAAAAGGTAAAACATCTGATTTTACTTGTTTTATATCAGTAGAAGAAAGCCTGTCAATGAGTTTTTCTTTAAATGAGTTTATTGTTATTTCTTCGCCATTAAATTGACTGCATCTTTCTTTTAGATGACTAAAATCAAGATTTACGTTATTGCGAACGTACCACTCAAAATCAAACCAATCACGCCCTTTAACTCTGTTTTTCCATACGCGATAAACTAAAGCATGCATTTTGCCAGCAAAAAGATTTGGAAGAGTAAAACAACGAGTCATAAAAGAGTGTGGTAGTAATAATAATTTTTGTTCAGTATTAAATTTTAAAGGAGGGCAAGTATCTACTTCAATTTTAATCTTTATTGATTTCTCTGTTTGGAAATGTATATCAAAAACTTCAGTATTGTCTTTTAAAAATGCAGATTCTATTTTCCCAAAATTAGTTTTATCCTTTTTCTTTATTTCAACCTTACGTCCAACCATAGCAAAAGCATCAATAATAGAAGGAAAGTACTTTGTAAAGTCAAAATTTTCGTTTTGAGAAAGTAAAGAAAAATCCATATCCTCACTAAAACGTTGCAATCCGTGAAAGATTCTCAAACAAGTTCCACCATAAAATGCTGCACAATCAAAGAAACCACCTGCATAAAGTCCTGCAAGAATTATTTGTTGATTAACTTCAAAAATAGCATTTCGTTTACTTTGTTCACTCGTTAGTTCATACCGAGAAAGCATAGTTTGAAAAATATCATTTGTCATTGTTGAAGAAATTTTAATAAAGTAGAAATAGAGTTAGCTTTTTTACCAACCTTAATATATTGTTCAAAAATATTTGCATCAAACCTATAAAACTCCTCCATATTCAAGCGAATATCCTCTTGAAGATAAGTTTCAACATCTTTAAAATAGCGAAGATTAACCTTAGATGAGCATGCAATTAAATCACACAAAGCTTTTTCAGGAGAAGCAATAAGAAAAGCATAACCATCTTTAATAACACTTCTTACACCAATAGGAAAAACCTCTTTTGCAATAGATTTGTAATTATAATTCCCAATAGGAGTTTGAAAATTTCGAGAATGCTTAATAGTCATTGACTGAGTTGTGTAAACAGCCTCAGGAATCAGTCCATAATATCTAAGAGCAGAAGAAAGTGAAACATAAGAAGGAAAGTAAATGTGATTAGCAATTAATTCGTTAGAAAGAGTTTTATGAGAGTGTTTAGGGTTTAAAACATAAAGTCCTCGTTTCAATCTTATGATATACTCGTTTTTTTCTAACCAATCAACTTTTTTCTCACCTGATTTCAGTTGAGGATATAACGATTCAATGATTGAATTTGTAATAGGTATGTTTCCTATATTGTATAATAAGTTATTCATTTTGCAAAAATAGTAAAATTTTGTACAATAAAGGAAATAAAACTTCTTTTTCTGTTTAAATTTTTACTGTTTTTAATGATTTAACAAACTATTTCAAAGAAAAAAAAACAAAACGCTCGTTTGTCTAAATAAAACAAAGACTCACGAGCGTTTTTCTTTGAGTTAATTATCTCCAATTAATTTTAATCAACTTCTTTACATTCGTAATATTTATCTTCAATATGATCAAACGCATCAACTTCTTCATGAACATCTTTTCCTTCAAAATATTCACAAGGAGTTTCACCAGATTTGAAAATATGAGAAGCACCACTTTCAAGATCTCCTGTAAATCCCCAATATGTGTATTTACATTCACAAGAATGATTTGTTTCGCAGGCTGCGAATAATATCACTGACGTGATAATTAAACCTAATTTTTTTATTTTTTCCATATTTTTACTATTTTTTTATTTGTGTTATTTTCAGCCCACAAAGTTATATTTTTTTTAAAAAAGCACAAAAAAAAATCTTACAAAAACTTTTAATTTCACAAACTCAAAATCCATAAGTAAAAATCTTTATTTTGCAGAAATTTCATTTTGGGATTTTCATAAAATTTCTTGCGAAAAATTGAAAAAAGCAAAGAAATAATTTATTAAAACAAAGAAATAACTCACTCAAACAAGTATTTTAAATCAGAAGATAAAAACTCTTCCAACGGAATTCCACCTCTGCCAACTATAAATGTGTGAATAGGATTAAACTTTCCTTTAAATACACTCACTCCCGTATTAGTTATTCTTCTACCACTTTTAATCTCTATTGCAATACACTGACGATTATATTCTAAAACAAAATCTACCTCTTCGTTTCTTTCTCTCCAATAATAAATCTTATAATCTAACTCATCTGCAATATTAAGCAAATGAGCTCCAACGGCACTTTCCACCCATCGTCCCCACATTTTAGGATCTGTAAACACTTGTGAATAACTCAAACCATAAAGAGAAGACAACAAAGCAGTGTTATAAACCAACATTTTAGGCACAGAATTATACTTACGAGCATTATCGTTAGCATATTTTTGCAATCCACACAACAAATGAGACTCATTAAGAGTAGAAAGGTAATTTGCCAAAGTTGTAATATTACCTGCATCTTGTAATTGACCTAATAACTTTGTCAAAGCAATCTCTTCCCCTGAGTAAGTGCAACCTAATTCAAATAATTGTTTCATTAACTCCGGTTTATAAACTTGTTTTGTCTTCAAAATATCATGAAAAATTGCAGGAGCAATAATACCATCCTTTATATACTTACGCCAACGAGTTTCATTATTGATAAAATTCACTCCACCAGGATAACCTCCAAAGAAAATGTAGTGTTCTAAATCTATTCCAAAAGCTTCATTCATTTCCTTAAAACTCCAATGAGACATATGAATTAATTCATAACGCCCTGCCAAAGATTCAGTCAGCCCATCTTTAATCAACAAACGTGAAGAGCCAAGAATAACGACTTTTATATTAACATCGTTAAACGTATCAGCGTCCCACTCTTTTTTTACTGCCTCACTCCAATTATTAACCTTATGAACCTCATCAATAACCAATAAATATTCACTTGTTTTCTTTAACTTCATTCTTTGACGAGCAGTTTCCCAAACCTCATTTATCCAAGAAACATTATTTTTTTCTACATTATCAGCAGAAATAAAGGTAAAATCAATTGATATTTCTTTCAAAACTTGCTTTACTAATGTAGATTTTCCCACCTGACGAGGCCCTGAAATAACTTGAATCTTATTCCTCACTTCCTCAATACGAGATTTCAATTCATCAAATTGTCGCCTTTTATACATAATTCTTTGATTTTGACATTGCAAATATATACAAAATCCTCAATTCTACCAAACAAAATCCTCAAATCTCCCTTACAAAATCCTTAAATCTTGCTTACAAAATCCTCAATTTCAATAATAATTCAGCAATTCAAAGCAAGAAATTTGACGAAAATTGACAAAATGGAAAAAACAAAGAAAAAAAATAATTTTTTCAAAGAAATAATTTTAAAAAGTAAAGAAAATAATAAAAAAATCAAAGAGTTTTTTTGCGTTTAAAAAACAATCAAACACAAAAAAAGGAGTTGAAACTGTTTTCAACTCCTTTGTAAAATTAAAGGTTTGTATCACCAATAAGATAAGCCCTTATTTTGTTATGAAATGATAGTGTGAGCCATAGCGTTCAAAGGCTGCTCTATCTAATTCTTCTCTATGGTCAGGGTGAGCTACTGAAATTAACAATCTTGCTCTTTCTTGTAAGCTCTTTCCGTAAAGATTTACTGCACCATATTCAGTAACAAACCAATGAATATGGTTTCTTGTTGTTACAACTCCTGCTCCAAGAGTTAAGGTATTAGCGATTTTGCTAATTCCGTTCTTAGTTACAGAAGGCATTGCTATGATTGATTTTCCGCCTTTGCTTCTTGATGCTCCGTAAATGAAGTCTATTTGTCCTCCAACTCCTGAGAAGAATTTTGTTCCCAAAGAATCTGCACATACTTGTCCTGTAAGGTCGATTTGAAGTGCTGAGTTGATTGCTGTCATCTTTGGTTGTTGGGCTACAACGAAAGGATCGTTTGTGTAAGCAACGTCCATCATTGCAACCATTGGGTTATTGTGTAAGAAATCGTAAACTTTTTGGCTTCCCATTAAGAATGTTGAAACCATTTTTCCTTTATCCAATGCTTTATTTCTTCCGTTGATTACTCCTTTTTCTACAAGTGGAAGAACGCCATCGGCAAACATTTCTGTATGAATACCTAAATCTTTGTGTCCTCCAAGTTGTGCAAGCACTGCATTAGGAATTGCTCCGATTCCCATTTGCATACAAGCACCATCTTCTATTAAAGCAGCACAATGTTTTCCTATTGCAATTTCTTGTTCGTTAGGTTCTGTGAAATGTCCTGGCATTAAAGGAGTGTCGTCTTCAACAAATATGTCTATCATACTCATTGGTATCAACGCATCTCCAAAAGAACGTGGAACTTTTGGATTAACTACTGCGATAACTGTTTTTGCTGTTTCTATTGCTGCAAGAGTTGCATCAACACTTGTTCCTAATGACACAAAACCATGGTCATCTGGTGGACAAACTTGAACCATTGCTACATCGCAAGGCACATATCCTTCACGATATAGCTTTTGTGTTTCGCTCAAAAAGATAGGAATATAATCTGCATAGCCTGCTTGAACGTCTTTTCTAACATTTGAACCTACGAAAAAGGCATCATGTTGGAATATTCCTTCAAATTCTGCACTTGCATAAGGTGCTTCACCTTCTGTATGTAAGTGATGAATGTAAACATTCTTAAATTCTTTGTTTCTTCCTCTTTCACACATTGCATCTATTAAGCACTTTGGTGCCGAAGCAACGCTACTTAGGTGTATGTGATCGCCACTTTTAATGCATTTTACTGCTTCTTGTGGGCTAACTGCTTTATATGTGTTATTCATTTTATTGATATTTTTTTGTTTCGTGGTGCAAAATTACGCAAAACTTTTCGTTTTAAACAATTAAAAAGCGATATTCTTCGTTTTATTCAAAACCTAAATTTATTATTTTTATGAGAATTAAATCTTTTTTATTGATTTTTGCCTTTGTTTTGGCAAGTGGTTTGTCTATTGCTCAAACAGAAATGAACCAAACCTTAGAAACTATTTTCAATAGGTCAAGTATTCGTTCTTATTCTGATAAGCAAGTAGAAAAAGACCAAATAATGACATTGTTAAGAGCGGGTATGTCGGCTCCAAGTGCGGTAAACAAACAACCTTGGGCTTTTGTAGTAATTGACGACAAAGCTTTGATGGAGAAAATTGGCGATGAGTTTAAAAATGCGGGCATGATAAAGAAGGCATCGTGTGCAATAATTGTTTGTGGAGATTTAAAACTTGCCTTAGAGGGCGTTGCACAAGAATTTTGGGTTCAAGATTGTTCTGCTGCGACTCAAAACATTCTTTTAGCAGCTCATTCAATGGGTTTAGGTGCTGTTTGGTGCGGAGTTTATCCTAATCCAGAAAGAGTAGAGGCTCTAAAAAACCTTTTATCTCTACCAGACAACATCGTTCCTCTTAATATTATTCCTATTGGAGTGAGAGAAAAAGAGCAAGAGCCAAAGGATAAATGGAAGGAAGATAAAATACACTGGAATAAATGGTAGTTATTTAATGCGCACTCTTGGGTCTAAGAGTGCGTAAATTATATCTGTAACTACGTTTATTATGATAAGGATTACACAAATTACTATTAAAGCTCCCATCAATACAGGAAAATCATATTTTTCTAAGCTATCCACAATCACAACTCCTACACCTTTCCAATCAAATATATATTCCACAAAAACCGCTCCTGCAATTAAACTTGCAAACCACCCACTTATTGAACTAACTATTGGATTTAGGGTGTTTCTTAATGCGTGTGAATAAATTATTTTAAACTTACTTAATCCTTTTGCTTTCGCTGTGCGTATGTAATCTTGCGAAAGCACTTCTTTCATCGTGCTTTTTGTTAATTCGGTTATTACAGCAAGTGGACGAATTCCAAGTGTTATTGCTGGCAAAATAATGTTTTTTAAACTCAAATACTCTCCTTCTCCAAAATCATCTACACTATATAAACTACCAAACATTGAAAGCCCTGTGTAATCGGCTAAAAGAAATGCAAAAACCCAAGCAATAAGAATTGCCGCAAAAAAAGATGGTAAACTCATTCCAAGAGATGTTATAACAAGAATAATCTTTTCCAACCACCCATCTTTGAAAACAGCTGCTAATGAGCCAAGGGTTACTCCCAAAACAAAAGCAATCGCAATGCTAAGCAAAGCAAGATAAATTGTATTTGGGAAAGCCTCTTTTAGAATATCAACAACGGGTTTTCCACTTTGATAACTGCGTCTTAAATCAAAATGACTTAAATCATAAATATACTTACAATATTGATGATGCAAGGGTTTATCTAATCCTAATTCTTTATGTATTGCCTCAATACTTTGTTCATCGGCTCTTTGTCCAAGCATCATTCTCGCAGGATCACCAGGCAAGATGTTGAATAACACAAATACGAGTGTTATTACACCAAACATCACAAGGAAACCATACGCTATTTTTTTAAGTATAAATTTTATCATTATTTAGTAGGCAAACTCCTCCAGGACCATTTGTTTTCAACCTTTCCTTTTGAGATTTGAATCAAACCAGGATTTGAACGAAGAATAGTTTTTATTGATTTATCATCAGAGGAGTAAATTAAAAAATTATTAGCCTTAGGATATTTTTCCAAAAATTCAGCACACCCCTCAGTATTTGTGGCAGTAACTATCAATACTCTATTGCCTTTTTCTATTAACTTTTCGCAATAATCTAACATCTTAGTTAATCCTTTTTCATTTGCTTTTCTTAAATCATATGAAGTAATCATATACAAATCTGAAGTAGTGTCTGAAAGAATATCTATTGTTTCATCTTCTTCTCCCATATCTAAAAGAGTTAGCGAAAAGCCATCTGCTGCAACGGTATTGGTATTTTCTACTCTTGAATCAACGAATGACCATTGTTTTGCAAAGTCTGGATTCACTTTATACTCTTCCATAAGTTTTTCCATTGTAAATTCCTTTATCTCTCCTGTTGAATTATTTTTATATTTTGCATAACTAACAGGTGGAGTAACATCATCACCAACAGGGACCATTTGATTTCCTATTTTCCATGCTCTAAAATCAATCACAGGTTCATAAACCGCACTATAAATAGAAAAGAAAATTATGAAAATTCCAAAAACGGAGGTAAGTAATTTAGAGTTTACTTTACTTACACTTAATTCCATTTTACGTTCCAAAAGAATTATTCCTACCAAAATTACATCTAAAACAATATTCTTCCAAAAAGTTTCCCAATTTGTTAGTTTTATTGCATCGCCAAAGCAACCACAATCATCAACTTTATTAGTTAGTGCATCAATAAAGGTAAGAATGGTAAAAAATCCCATAATAATAGTTGCTGAATACTTAGATAGCTTAGGGAAAAAGCCGAAAAACATCAAAACACCTATCATAAATTCTAATGAACTAAGAAGAATAGACAGTGTTATAGGAAGAAATGAAATTGCATCAGTAAGCCAATTCATTCCAAACACAGCTATGTATTCTTCTATTTTGTATGCCGTTCCCCAAGGGTCAACTGCTTTTACAAATCCAGAGAAAATAAAAACTCCGCCAAAGATTGCTCTTAATAAAATTGAAATTGCCTTCATATTATAATCCTAATTTTATACTTGCAAATACAGAATAATTAACTATATCTTGATAATTAGCATCAACGCCTTCGCTTACCTTTGTTTTTCCTTGATTATCTTCAATTTGTTTTAAGCGAAAAATTTTCATCAATATCAAATCCGTAATAGAACTCACTCTCATATCTCTCCAAGCCTCAGAATAATCATGATTTTTCTTCAACATAAGATTTTTGGTCTCATTAGCATACTTATCATACAATGAAAGTGCTTTTTCTATTGATAATTCCATTTCTTGACTGTCTTTTAATTCTATTTGAATCAAAGCAATAATACCATAATTTATCATTCCAATAAACTCAGAAAGTACCCCCTCGTCAATCATTTGCTCTCCCGATTCTTGAATGCTTCTTATGCGAGAGGCTTTTATAAATATTTGATCTGTAAGTGAAGAAAGGCGTAAAATTCTCCAGGAAGTGCCATAATCAGAGAGTTTCGCTTCATACAATTCTCTGCACTTTTTTATAACATTATCGTATTCTACATTAGTATTATTCATAATTTTTACTATCTTTGCGGGGTAAAAAAAATTAAAATGTTAAACGAGGGTAAAATTACAACATTTTTTAGAAAACAAAGTATTATTTGCAAAAAAAAAGTTTTTGATCTATCTTCTCCTAAAATTATGGGAATATTAAATATCACAGAAGATTCTTTTTTTGACGGAGGACGATACACTCAAATTCCACAAGCAATTCAACGAGTAAAACTTTTAATAGAAGAAGGTGCTGATATAATTGACATAGGTGCTTGCTCTACTCGCCCGGGCTCAAAACTCACAGAAGCAAAAGAAGAAATAAATAAAATCTTACCTATACTAAAACAAATAAGACAAGTTTTTCCTAATATTATTATTTCCATTGACACCATTTGGTCAGAAGTTTCAAGAGTTGTAATAGACAATGGGGCTGATATAATTAACGATATTTCAGGAGGTGAATTTGATAAAAAAATGTTAAAAACTATTGGAGAATTAAATGTTCCTTATATATTAACTCATTGGAAAGAAACTCCTAAATATAACAATCACATAATAGAAGTGAGTCAATATTTTTCTAAAAAAATAGATGCTTTACATAAATACGGAGTAAAAGATATAATTTTGGATTTAGGATTTGGCTTTGGTAAAACCATAGAAGACAATTATCTTTTACTTGCAAAACAAAAAGAATTTCAAATATTTAATCTTCCTATTCTAACAGGGATTTCTCGAAAAAGTATGATTTACAAAACACTTGACACAAATGCACAAGATGCTCTTAACGGCACAACGTTTCTTCACGCTTTTGCCTTACAAAATGGAGCAAATATTCTTAGGGTACACGATGTAAAGCAAGCAAAAGAATGTATCAAATTATTTAACAACTATAAAAAATATATCAAACAATGATATTAAATGCTATTGAAGGATTACCAACTTTTAAAATAATAGATTTTGTAGATATTCTATTAGTTGCAGTTTTGTTTTACTACCTTTATAAACTTCTTAAAGGTACTAACGCTTTAAATATTCTTATTGGTTTCATACTTGTCTATATTGCAAGTGCTATTGTAAAATTTCTTGAAATGAGACTGCTCACCGAAATATTAGATCAATTCATTTCTGTTGGAGTAATTGCACTTATAGTAATTTTTCAGAGCGAAATCAGACGTTTTCTTATTCTTTTAGGTTCAAATGGCTTTCTTGAAAAATGGAAAAAACTTATTTTCTGGAAAAATAGCAAAGCAACCAAAAATAATTTAGACGTTTCCTCAATAGTATTGGCTTGTAATCACCTTTCGCAATCCTACACAGGAGCGTTAATTGTTATTTGCAAGACAAATCCTCTTGAACAAATCATTCAAACGGGGGATATTTTCTCTTCCGAAATCAATTCTCAACTTTTGGAAACAATATTTTTCAAAAATACTCCTTTGCATGATGGTGCGGTAATAATAAACGAAAATAAAATACAGGCTGCTCGTTGTATTCTTCCTGTAAGCAAAAATAGCAATATTCCTGCTTCTATGGGTTTAAGACATCGTTCTGCGATAGGAATAACAGAAGTAAGTGATGCAATCTCAGTAATAGTAAGCGAACAAACAGGAAAAATATCTGTTGTAAAACAAGGAATTGTAAAACACGGCCTAAGTATAGATGAATTGCAAACTTACTTGGATAAAGAATTTAATTCGTAAAAAATATTTGAAAGCCTTTCACAACTATTTTGCCAACTATATTTATTAAAAACATAGTCTTTGCCTGCTTTTGCAATATTTTTCTCCAATTCTTTATTATCTAATAATTCTATTATGCATTCAGCATACCCTCTTGCATTATCTGCAATCAATATTTCTTCTTTATCTTTTGCCATTAACGCTTGATTTGCCAACGGACTTGTAATACAAGCCACATTCATCGCCATTGCTTCAAGCAATTTGTTTTGAAGCCCCGTACCTATTCTCATTGGAGCAATAAAAATCTTAGTTTGAGAATAATATTCCTTCATATCATCAACCCAACCCGGCATTATTATTCTTTCATTAGCTAATTTTTCCAACCAAGAAGGAGCGCCTCCTCCTGCTATTGCTATTTTAACATTAGGCTTCTTTTCCCAAACAAGTGGCATTATTTCTTTTATCAAATATTCCGCCGCATCAATATTAGGAGCATAACTCATCGCACCAGAAAACAAAACATCAAAAGGTTTTCCCTTTGATTGAGGATAGGTAAAATAAGTTTCTGCTACTCCATTTGGAATAATATGTACTTCTTCCTTTCTTGGACTTTTCAAAAGTTTTCTATCTGCATCTGTAATTATTGTTAAAGCATCAAAAATATTAAACATTTTACTCTCATAACTTGCCAAACGTTTTGCTTCTATTGTAAACAACACTCTTTCCAATAATCCCGAATTATCAGCCCTACGCTTCATATTCATAGACAAAGTATCTTGAAAATCTAATACTTTTTTGCTTTTGATTTTCTTTGCAAAAGGAGCTAATCTTACGAATTGAAAATAACAAAGTTCTATATTATTTCTTTTCACAAAGGCTTTAAAATATTTTTTAGCCTTAGGAGAATTATAATAAGCTGTTTGAAAGGGCAAAAAACTAAAAAAAGAAAAACAAACCCTTAACAAACTTGAAAAAAGATTTAATTTCTCTATATGAACGACTTTACAATATTTCAACAACTCTTGCTTTGCCTTTTCTTCTTCATCTTTATAATTTAAGCAAAAAAGGTAAACCTCGTGTTGTTTAGCCAATTCCTTTATTTGATAATAGGCTCGTAATTTGTCACCTTTCATCAAAGGAAATGGTATTCGCGTTAAAACCACTGCTATTTTCATTGAATTTGTTCGTATAGTGATAATAATTGATTAACTACCTCATCATTAGAATATTTCTCTGATATAAGTCTGTAAGCCTCTTCTCCGATTTGCTTACATTCAGTAGGATTTTCTACACAATATTTTATAGCATCGGCAAATTCTTGCGGAGTATTTGCAATCAATATATTCTTTTTGTTTTCGTACATTATGCCCTCAGCAGCAATTGTTGTAGCGATAACAGTCTTTCCAATACTCATAGCTTCTATGATTTTAATTCTAATACCACTTCCACTAAGCAAAGGAACTACCATTATTTGTTTACTTGTCATAAAACGAATACTATCATCAACCTCTCCTACTATGTGAACGCCTTCTATATTAGTATCTATCAACCATTGAGGCATATATCTTCCTGCAAAATACGCCTCAATATTAGGAGTAGATTGTTTAATCTTATCCCAACACTTTTCTAAGAACCATTTAATACCTTGTTCATTAGGATGCCAATTCATACTCCCAATATGAAATATCGTATTCTTTTCTTCTAAAACATCTGATAATAATTCAGGCGGATTCATTCCGAAAGGAATAGCCTCACACTTCTTTCTAAGTCCATTTTTTCTAAAATATTCCGCATCAACTTCTGTTACAGGGCTTACTGCATCGTAATCATTAATATGATTCAATTCATAATATTTAAGGGTCAATGCCAAATGTTTGATATATCCTCGTTTAAAAGGTGTTTTCGTAGCCTTATAAATTCTTTCCCATATCTTATGCTCTATATTTGGTGCTCGAAGAACAATTTTCGCATTGCTGAGTTTTCGCATTATAGGAAGATAAGGTGTAAGAAAAATACTTTCAACTTGAATTACATCAAACTCCTCTGCTTTTAATATTTGAGCAAGTTTTTGCTTCATTTGATCATTGATAAATCGCTTTACGTGATAGCTTTCTCCACACAAATACGCTATAAGTGCAGGAATAAGTTTTATATCTAAATCAACAAAAACTGTTTCAAAATTAGTTCTCTCTACATATTCCACAGGTAATTTATCAACTCTACAAGGGTGTTTTTTGGAGTGAAAACTTAAAACTTTAACTTCATGACCTTTATTTATCAATCCTTCTGTTATATAATGCATTCCCATACTGCCTCCGTCTAAGGCAGGAAAGGGTGGTTTATAACAAAATTGAAGTATTTTCATTTCTGCTTTTTATATATTTTTTTAATTTTATTTACTATTTTTTCTATTGTCTTGCCCCATACTTCTGCATTCATTACTCCTGCATCAGTTGTTGCTTTTGCGGTAAGAAACAATCCAACAGGTAAGAAAATGAATGTTGAAAGCCACATGCCAACCCAAATAGGTATTTCTTCTTCTCGTGCTGCATTTTCACCCATTGTTCCTACTATGTAATAGATTATAAAGGCTAAGGCTGAGACAACTATCGGCATTCCTAAGCCTCCTTTTCTAATTATCGCACCAAGCGGAGCTCCTATAAAGAATAGTATCAAACAAGCCACTGAAAGAGTAAATTTTCTGTGCAACTCTATTTGATGTCTTCTTATCATATCTTGTTCACTACTTAAACGCAAAAGATTAGAGTTCATTTCATTGTAAAGAAACTCTACTTTACTTGAAGTAACACTTTCTATTTCTCTTTGTCTATCAGGAGAAAGGGCAGAAAGTTGAGAATAGAAATTTTCTTGTTTTAAATTATTTTGTGCATTTATTGCAAAATTATTCTTAGCCAAAGAACCAACAATTTCAATCAAAGTATTTTCATTTTTATGCAAAGTATCTAAGTTTCTATTCAATGCTTTTATATCTAACATTTTGTAATGCCCTTCATATCTATCTTCTTCTGCTTCTTTATATGCAAAATCTGATATATCAAACCTTAATATTTGTTCTTGAAAGTTTAATCGCATTAAAGGACGTGTATGAATATTCAAATCTGCTACATCTTCGTCAAAGGTAAAGCCCGAATAGAGTTGAAAAATAAGGGTATTACCATCAGGAGTTGCATACATTTGTCCGCTATCGGCTATTGTAACATTCACATTTCCTAAATCTTTGGAATGATCGTAAACAATTATATCCTTCATATTGCGTCCTTCTTTGTCCTTACTGCCAATTCTTATAGTGTAATTTTCTATTTCTGAATAGAATTGATTTGGTTTTATGTTTAAAGTAGGTTTTTTAGTTTTCACCTCATACATAATTGTCCTTAATCTCATATTTGCAGTTGGAATTATGTTGTTTGAAAAGAAAAAAGCCATAATTGACAGCAAAGCACTCACAACAATTAAAGGACGTAACACTCGCCAAAGCGACACCCCTGCTGCTTTCATTGCAACAAGTTCATATTTTTCTCCAAAATTACCAAGAGTCATAATTGAGGCAAGAAGTAAAGCTAAAGGCAATGCCATAGGCACAAGCGTAGCACAAGCATATACGACAAGTTCTAAAATAACCTCTATTCCCAATCCTTTTCCTATTATCTGCTCTATTTGTTTCCATAAGAATTGTAATAGAAACACAAATAGCGATAAAGAAAAGGTCATCACCAAAGGCCCTAAATAAGACTTAATTATTAACTTGTCTAATTTTTTCACTTTCTTTACTTCAAAGAATTAAATTACAAAAATACTAAAACTTTCAATACAAGAAATAATTCTTTGATTTAAAAAAATAATTCTTTGATTTATTTTTTTATTTCTTTGAAAAAAAAATGGCGATTAAAATATTCAATCGCCATTTCTAATTTAATTGTTACGAAAAGTTATTTAGTCTTCATATCCTATGAGATTTCCATTTCTATCAAAAACGATTTCTATTCCGTTTCTTAGTTCTACCTCATAATCTCTTCTATCTTTACTTATTTTTATAATGAAAGAAGTTGGGTGCTTTGCTGTTACATAATTTACTATCGCACTTGGAATTGCCGCAGCAGGAACTCCTGGTTCTGATTTCACTTCTATCTCTGTCCATTCTCCTTTTTTATTGAAATCTACGTTTGATGTGTCTTCAAACATTACTTCATAATCTTTATCAAATAAATCTTTATCGTGGAAGATTATTGATATTGTTTTATCAGAGAAATGAGTTTTAACAAACGACTGTGCTTCTGCTGGTAATTGATTAAACTCTACTGCAACTCTTTCTTGACTTTCGCAAGAGATAAACGCTAATGCCATTATGGCTAACAATGCTAATTTTTTCATATTCGTTATTTTTTTAGTTATTACTTATTTATTTCTTTTTACATCTGCAAAACTATATGACAAATCTGAAATCTTTCTGAAATAATTACCTTTTTGTGATAATAAATTGATGTTTTCTTTCAACAAATTGATAATCAATAGATAAATTATTCTTTTTACATATAGTTTTTATTAACACTAAACCTAATCCTGTGGAATTTTGTTCATTTGATTCTTTATAAAAATAGTTAAAAATCAGTTTTTCGTTAAGTGCATTCTCTTTTCCACTATTGCCAATCATTATTTTCTCTTTGTTTATTTCAATTTTTATCTCTCCTGATTCTTTATTATGTATAAACGCATTCTTCAAAAGATTGTTTATCATCATTTCACAAAGGATAGGGTCTATGTTTAATTCAAATATACCTTTTTCTTTAAAAATTATAGTAATATCCTTTTGCAAAAAAGTCTCTTTAAACAACTCTATTTTTTCTTTCACAACATTATTTATGTTTATTTTTTCTTTGTTATTGTATTGATCGTTTTCTATTTTAGACAATAAAAGGAGAGATTTGTTCATTTTAGTCATTTTTCTCAGCGTGGAAAGTGTGGTAAAGACCTTTTGCATTTGATCCTCTGAAAGAGTTTCTTCTTCAAGCAAAGATTCTAATTGTGTAATACTTACTGCAAGCGGTGTTTGTATTTCGTGTGAGGCATGTCCTAAAAATAATTTTTGTTGTTTATAAGTCTCTTCTGATCTTAAAGCTGAAGATTTTGCAGCATCAAACAATTCTTTTATTTCTTTTATATTGCTATTGCTATCGGGAAAGTCTTGTGTTTGTTTTCCTAATTGATAACCTCTAAACCAAGAAAGCAAGATATAAAGAGGTTTTAGACTTTTTTGAAAAACTCTATAATAGATTGAAATCACAGAAGTAATGAGTATAACTACTATAAAAACGACAAGAAACAATATTCTTTCTCTTAATTCATATTTTTCTAAAGTTGGAGTATATACTGTTAGTTTATAATAATTATCTTCTATATCATAAAAGGGCATCACTAACCTTTTACATGGTTCTGTTTCGTTTCGCTCGTTTATAAAGATATTTGTATCAACAAAAGACATATTCTCCATTTGTTGTGCTTCTTCTTTTGTTATTTGTTCTATAAAAAAAGAATTATTACTACCATCATAGAGAATAGAATCTAACTTTCCTTCATTTTTTTTCTGAATTAGCCTGAATGCATATAACTCTAATGAGTCTTCTGTTTCATCATCTATTTCGTGCATTATAGCAACATAAAACAATATAGACCACAAACAAATCAGAATACTTATTATTATTGCTGCACCTAAGATTACTTTATATAGAGCCTTCATTTTCCTTTTCAACTAATTTGTATCCTAATCCATATATTGACTTCAACTCCAATGAAGCGTTGGCTTCCTTTAATTTTTTGCGAAGATTTTTCATTTGAGTGTATAAAAAATCATAGTTTCCCATAGAATCAAAATCCTCTCCCCAAATAAACTCAGCTAATTTATCTTTATCAATCAATCTATTCATTCTATTGGAAAAGAATTCTAATATTTCAAATTCTTTTTTCTTTAAAATAATTTCTTGATTATCCACCAAAACTTTTTTTTCATTACTAAGTATGCATACATTCCCAAAACAACCATTTTTATTCGTTGGATTTTTTCTACGTATTATTGTTTTAATTCTTGCCGATAGTTCTGCAATATGATAAGGCTTTGCAAGATAATCATCTGCTCCTAAATCTAAACCAATCACTTTATCATCTATTGAATCCTTCGCAGATAATATAATTACACTATCTTCTCTTTCTATATTTTTTAAAGTCTTTAATATCTGTAATCCATTGCCGTCAGGTAACATTATATCTAAAAGAATACAATCATAAGAGGAGGATATAATTTTATCTACTGCTTGTTTAAGATTTGTTGCAAAATCAACTTGATACCCTTCTTTTTCTAATTCTTTTTTAGTTAAAAAAAGCAAATTTTCTTCATCTTCTATTATAAGTATCTTCATATTATTAAAAAAACCTCAACACAATTCAGTTTGTATTGAGGTCTATATTATTTTATAAATAGTTAAACTTTTTTACTTTGAAGGGAGAACTTCTACTAATTCGATACGGAATTGCAAAAGACTTCCTGCGGGGATTGCTTCACTATGTTGATTACCATAAGCAAGGTCTGGATGAATCCAAAACTCGTAAATTGAGCCTTGATTCATTAAACAAAATCCTTCAACAACACCTGAAATCAATCCATTTAAGACAGATATTGTTGGATCACCTTCTCTGATAAATGTATTTTCAATTGGTTCAGAGAAACTTCCATCTGATTTCAATACAGTTAAAGAATAATTAAATCTTACTCTATCATCAGCACTTGAAGGTTTTATTCCTTTACCTTCTTTTTCTACTCTATATTGCAATCCACTTGGAGTTGTTTCTACGTTTTTTCCTTCTTTATTTTTAGCAAGAAATGCTTCTGCTGCTTTCCTATTTGGCTCTGCTATTTTATTTAATTCGGCCATTTGTTTTTGCATCATCATTTCTTGATAAGACTGCATTGTTTTTTGCATCTGCTCTTGTGTTAATAGAGAAGTTGTATCCCCACTCAATACTTGTTGAATTGCTGTTGCAAAAACCTCAGGATTTATTTCCACTCCTTGTGTTTTCATTTGCATTGCTTGAGTATAGCCCATCACATATGAGGCTGAATCTGTCAAATTTTTCAAGCCACTTGCAGAAACCTTTACTTCTTTTTGCGAACAAGCGACAAATGTTATCAAAGTAAAAAGCATAACACTTGTCAAACAAAATAATCTCTTCATTATTTATCACTATTTATTATTTAGATTGCAAAATTAGAAATATTTTATTGATAAATTATTATTTTTCTTAGAAAAAAATAGGCAACTACAAATGGATTGTTTACTTTTGCACAAAAATTACAAACTAACTCATTTAGTTTACATTTTTTTACATAAAGTAATCACAAAAGATTTAAGAAATGAAGAACAAGTACAATGATTTAATTGAACAAACATTTGAATTCCCACAAGAAGAGTTTAAAACTGAAGATAATGAATTACTCTTTCATGATATACCTTTAATGGATATAATCAAACAATATGGAACTCCTTTGAAAATTACGTTTTTACCAAAAATTACATCTCAAATTCAAAGAGCTAAAAGGCTTTTTAATGTTGCAATTGCAAAAACCGATTATCAAGGAACATACAATTATTGCTATTGTACAAAGAGTTCTCACTTTTCTTTTGTTTTAGATGAAGTTATAAAAAACGATGTACACCTTGAAACTTCCTCTGCATTTGACATAAATATAATTAACGAATTATATGAACAAGGAAAAGTTGGCAAGGAACAATATATATTATGTAATGGATTCAAACGTCCTCAATATATAGAAAATATTGCCGAGTTAATAAGAAATGGTTTTACTAATGTAATACCTATTATTGACAACATGGAAGAATTAGACGCTATGAACACAATTGTTGATTGTCCTTGTAACGTTGGAATCCGTATTGCTTCGGAAGAAGAGCCTATGTTTGACTTCTATACATCTCGACTTGGCATTCGCTATAATTGTATAGTAGATTTCTACAAGGAAAAGATAGCAAACAATCCGAAATACAAACTAAAAATGCTACATTTCTTCATTAACACAGGTATAAAGGATTCTGCTTACTATTGGAACGAACTTCAAAAATGCGTAAATGTATATTGCGAACTAAAAAAAGTATGTCCTGATTTAGACTCCTTAGACATCGGAGGAGGATTTCCTATTAAAAATTCCTTAGGCTTTGAATACGACTATGAATATATGGCAGAAGAAATACTTGCTCAGATAAAAGACATCTGCAACAAACAAGGAGTAGAAGAACCTAATATATTCACAGAATTTGGCTCCTTTACAGTTGGAGAAGCCGGTTGTATATTATATAGTATCATAGACCAAAAACGTCAAAACGATAAAGAATTATGGTATATGATAGACTCCTCTTTCATCACAACACTTCCTGATACTTGGGGTATAGGACAAAGATTCATTCTTCTACCAATAAACAAATGGGATAATGAATATCAAAGAGTATTTCTTGGAGGTTTGACCTGTGATTCGCAAGATTACTACTCTGCCGAAGTGCATTCCAATGCAGTCTTCTTACCAAAATACTCCAATAACGAAGAAGAACCTTTATATATTGGCTTTTTCCACACAGGAGCCTATCAAGAATCTCTTGCAGGCTATGGAGGAATACAACATTGCTTAATACCACAACCAAAACACATTATTTTAGATAAAGATGAGAATGGAGAATGGTACACAAAACTTTTTGCAAAAGAACAAAGCCACAAATCAATGCTAAAAATATTAGGATATTAAAAAACTTTCGTACTTTTGCACTTTATTTTTAGCAAGAATTAAAAAATTATTAACAAATAAATAATCAAAATGGTTGATACAACAAAATATTCAGGCAAGACACGCCAAGAAACAGACCTTATTGGAACAAGAGAAATACCAGTAGAAGCATTATATGGCGTGCAATCAGTAAGAGGTTTTGAAAACTTTAAAATCTCTGGTAAGCTAATGAACGATTATCCTAACTTTATCAAAGGAATGGCTTTGACAAAAAAAGGAGCAGCAATAGCAAACCACAAACAAGGTAAATTAACAGACGAACAATTCAAAGCAATATCACAAGCATGCGACGAATTGTACGAAGGAAAACACCACGAATTTTTCCTATCAGATATGATTCAAGGAGGAGCTGGTACAACTGTTAATATGAATGCTAACGAAGTACTTGCAAATCGTGCATTAGAAATAATGGGAAAAGAACATGGACAATACGAATTCTGTTCTCCAAACGACCACTTAAACGCTTCTCAATCTACAAATGACGCTTATCCAACAGCATTCCACTTTGGATTATACTTAGAAAACAAAAAACTTGTAGAAGCAATGACAAAAATCGTTGAGTCATTGGATAAAAAAGCAGAAGAGTTTTCTCAAATAATAAAAATGGGTAGAACTCAATTACAAGACGGAGTTCCTATGACACTTGGACAAACTTTCAAAGGATTTGCTAACTTATTAAGAAGAGAAATCGCTAACCTAAACAATGCAGCAGAAGAATTACTTTGCATAAACATGGGAGCAACTGCAATAGGTACAGGAATCTGTTCAGAACCTGGATATAGCAAACTTTGTACAGAAGCTTTGAGAGAAATAACAGGCTGGAACGTAACATTAGCAGAAGACTTAGTAGAAGTAACATCTGACACATCAGTTTTAGTTGGCTACTCATCAGAATTAAAACGTATTTCATTAAAAGCAATCAAGATTTGTAACGACTTACGTTTGATGGGTTCAGGACCAAGATGCGGAATCCACGAATTATTCTTACCAGAAATGCAACCAGGTTCATCAATCATGCCAGGAAAAGTAAACCCTGTTATTCCAGAAGTAATGAACCAACTTTGCTACAAAGTAATAGGAAACGACACAGCAGTAATGCTTGCAGCAGAAAACGCACAATTAGAATTAAACGTTATGGAACCTGTATTAGTTTACTGTTTATTTGAATCAATCAACCTATTAACAAACGGATTTGATACATTGAGAACATTATGTATCGATGGAATAAAAGCAGATGTAGAAAATTGCGAACGTCAAGTTAAAGGCTCAATCGGAATTGTAACTGCTTTGAACCCAATTATCGGATACAAAAACTCAACAAAGATAGCAAAAGAAGCAATGGCAACAGGAAAAGGAGTTTACGATTTAGTGTTGGAACACGACATTCTTTCAAAAGAAGACTTAGACACAATACTAAAACCAGAAAACATGATAGCACCTGTTAAATTGGACATCAAACCAAGAAAATAAGCAACAGAAAAAAATAATTAATAAAAGAGGCTGATTAAATAATCAATCAGCCTCTTTTTCTTTTTACATAATTCCACTACAATAGGAGCGTAATACTATTTTAATCACATTAAATTACTATTTTAATGTGATTAAAATAGTAATTTAACCCAGTTTAAACTACATATACGCAGCAAGAAAAATCCTAAAACTATTGAGGAACAAAATATAATGCAGTTGTATCGTAACCTCTTTCGGCTATTTTAGCAAGAAGATCTTGTTTTACGCTTTCTTCTAATCGAGGTGTACGGCTTAAAATCCAAAGATATTTATCGGAAGAACTTCCTACTACTACGTAATTGTAGTTTTTATCTAATTCCATTATGTAATAATCGGAGTAAAACCAAAGAAAAAACGACACTTCAAGCTTTCCAGGGTCTTTAATGCTGATTTGTCTTGCTTTTCCTTTCTTTACTTTAAATTTTCCGTCTTTAATCCCAGAATTAGTTACCTCAATTTTTCCATTAGACAAAAGCCTATAATTTGCTTTTACGTGAGTCATTCCTTCTTCAAAAGAATGGTCGTAACGGGCTATTTCATACCATTGACCCATATAACGTGTTACGTCCAATTGTTGTACAGTAGAGTTATCCACTGCTTTAACCGATTTGTTTGAACTGCAAGAAGATGCAACAAACATCAACAATCCAATCACGATTGCACTTTTTAGAATCTTTTTCATAACATTAAAATATTTAAGTTCAAAGATTCAACAATGCAATGCAAAAAAATGTTCAAAAAAAAAATAAAAAAAGTCTTTACATTCTCGCCACTCTCTCTATTCCTTCTACCTTTTCGATATTTTGAATTAGTTTATTAAGATATTCAGCATTAGAAATGTACACCATAAGGCTACCTTCAAAAAGGCCATTATTACTTTCCATAACCAAACCCTTGATATTTACATTCCAAGCCTCAGATATAATTCTTGTAAGGTCGTGAAGTAACCCTTTTCTATCGATTCCTGTAATTTTAATACCTGCAAGAAAGGTGATTTTCTCATTTTCACGCCATTTTGCTTTGATGATTCTGTGTCCAAACTTGCTCATCTCGTCAATAGCCTTATTACAAGAGGTACGATGTACTTCTATGCAATCTTCTCTCAAAAGACCAATAATACTATCTCCAGGAAGAGGATTGCAACACTTTGCTGTAATATATGGAAGGTTTTCATTTTCTTTGTCAATTAAAAGTTGTTCCGGATTATTTCTTGTTTGCTCAGCTAATTCTTCTTTTAGAGTTGTAGGTTTATTGTCTTTTTTCTTTGGAACAAGACCATTTTTAAAAAAGAACCAAGGAGAGTTTTTTTGAGTCTTTTTAAAACATTGTCTTACTTCTGTTAAAGTAATTTTTTCGTCATAAATCCTATAAAAAAAGTCTATTTGGTTATTTATTTTTACAAAATGCCTTAATCTTTCTACGTTATTATCGTTATATTCGATGTTTTGAGAGCGAAAAAGTTCTTGTAATTTACTAACACCTTCATTATAAAAACTCTTCCTATAATCTTTTATATAGTTCTTTATTTCATTTGTTGCCTTAGATGTTTTAACAAAATCAAGCCAACTTTCTTTTGGTTGTACTATTTTTGAAGTTATTACTTCTACTTGGTCACTTGCTCTTAATCTATGCTCAATTGGCACAACTTTGTAATTAACCTTTGCTCCCATACAGTGATTACCTAAATCTGTATGTACATTGTATGCAAAATCCAAAACGGTTGAATTAACAGGCAAGTCTATTGCTTTTCCCTTTGGAGTAAAGACTGTTATTTGTTCTGTAACTACGCTAAGTTGGAAATCATTTACAAAATCAACTGCCGTAGATGAGTCGTTATCTAATATATCTCTTACTTTTGTTAGCCAAGAATCAAGATTATTATCTAAATCTCCTTCTTTAACTTCTTTGTATTTATAGTGAGCAGCAAGACCTTTTTCGGCAATATCGTCCATACGCTGACTACGTATTTGTATCTCTACCCATTTTCCTTGACTACTCATAACGGTGCAGTGCAACGCTTCGTAACCATTGCTTTTCGGAGTTGTAAGCCAATCTCTAAATCTATCCAATCGTTGTTTATACATTGAACTTATTATAGAATAGACTGCAAAACAAGACTCTTTTTCCGATTCAATAGGCACATCTAAAATTATTCTAATAGCAAAAATATCGTAAATTTCTTCAAATTTCACTCCTTTCTTCTCAATCTTTCCTAAAATTGAAGTAATAGATTTCACTCTGCCAGAAAGAGAAAATTTATAGCAACGTTCTACTAATTTTTGTTTTATAGGCTCAGAGAATACCTCTATAAACTTTTCTCTTTCCTCTTCGCTATCTTTTAATAAAGCCTCTATTTCAAAATATTCTTTTGCATTGATATGTTTTGTTGCAAGATCCTCTAATTCACTCTTTATTTCATAGAGTCCAAGCCTATGAGCCAACGGTACATAGAATTGACGAGTTTCAGAAGCGATTTTAAGTTGTTTGTGTTTGGGCATAAAATCGAGCGTTCTCATATTATGC
Organism: uncultured Bacteroidales bacterium; assembly: GCA_937876865.1. Taxonomy (GTDB): domain Bacteria; phylum Bacteroidota; class Bacteroidia; order Bacteroidales; family P3; genus Onthomorpha. Next base: position 33,994 of record CALEFF010000028.1, read on the forward strand.
AAACGATCACACAACTTTAAAAGAATCACTCTCATATCATCGCCCATTGCAGTGAAGAGTTTTTTAAAATTTTCCGATTGAACGGAATAGTTATTGTTTTCAAAAACGCCTTCAATCTTTGTCAGCCCATCGACAATTTGTGCAACTTTCTCTCCAAATATGTTTTTTATGTCTTCAAGTGTATAATCAGTATCCTCAACCACATCATGTAACAAAGCACACACTATTGCAGTTGCTCCAAGTCCTAAGTCGTAAGATGCAATCTTTGCAACTTCCAAAGGATGATAAATATAAGGTTCTCCATTCTTTCTTCTAACACCAGAATGAGCATTCATTGCTACAACAAAGGCTTTTCTTATCAGTCTTTTGTCGTCTGATACGCTATTGTGTGAAACAATCTTAATTAGTTCTTTATAACGTTTTAAAATTTCTGTGCGTTCTAATTTTTCATCTATTATATACATTGAATCATCTCTTTTTCTTAAAAAAATCTTTTAACAACTTAGAACATTCCTCTTCCATAATGCCTGAGGTAATTTGTGTTTTAGGGTGATATATGTTTTCTTGAAGTCTTGATGCTCCTCGTTTCTCGTCTTTTGCTCCATAAACAACTCTGCCAATCTGCGACCAACACAACGCTCCTGCACACATAACGCAAGGTTCTAAGGTTACATAAAGCGTACAATCAGTAAGATATTTTCCTCCTATTGCATCGGTTGCACAAGTGATTGCTTGCATTTCAGCATGTGCCGTTGGGTCGTTGAGTTTCTCGGTTTGGTTGTAGGCAGATGCGATAATCTTATCTTTACATACAATAACAGCTCCAACAGGCACTTCTTCTTCCTTCAAAGCACAAAGAGCCAAATCGTAAGCTTTTTGCATAAAATAAGTATCGTCGTATTCTAAAACAGCCATTTATTTATTTGAAAAATTTTTCTTTGATTTTTTATTTTTTTTCTTTGATTTATTTATTTTTTTCTTTGATTTATTTCAAAAAATCTTTGTTTTAATTTTACCTTATTTTGAATCACTATACTCTTTTGAAAAACACAAGTAGGATATGTTTCAACTGTGCTTTTTTTGTATTGAGATTTCATTTTTTTGAAGTCTTTGTACGCTTTCATTACGCTTGAAAATTCGCCATTTCTTTTAAACAGGAAAGTTAAGGCTGCAATGAAATCCAAAATCCTTCTTTTTCTTAAAATGGAATCCACCTTATTTTGAGGTAAGTTTTTATATAAGGTTAGCAAACTATTTCTGAAATTAAGATAGGTTTTGAAAGGAGAAGTCTTGTTTAAGGTTCCACCTCCTAAGTGATAGACTATTGAGTTGGGGTTACAATAAATTTTGTATCCTGCGTTTTTTAATCTCCAACAAAGGTCAATTTCTTCAAAGTGTGCAAAATAATTTTCATCTAAACCACCAAATTGATGATATAATTCGCTTCTTATGAAAAACGCTGCACCACTTGCCCAAAATATTTCTTGTATTTCATTGTATTGTCCTTTATCCTCTTCTATTGTATCAAAGATTCTACCCGCACAAAAAGGATATCCGAGATAGTCAATGAAGCCTCCTGCCGCTCCTGCGTATTCAAATTTATTTTTTTCGGTATAAGAGAGTAACTTTGGCTGACAAACTGCTATTTTTTCATCACCTTCCATTAGGTTTATAATAGGTTCAATCCAATTTTCAGTAACCTCAACATCTGTATTTAACAAGCAGTAATATTTTGCCTTTATCTGTTTTAATGCCCTATTGTATCCGCCCGTAAATCCATAATTTTCTTCCAAACGAATCACCTCTATTTGCGGGTAATTCTCTCTTACAAAATTTACAGATTCATCTTTGGAAGCATTATCAACAAAAATAATTCTATATCCGTTAGAATGCTTTACAACAGAAGGCAAATAAGTGTTTAATAAGTGGCAAGTATTGTAATTAAGTATTACTATTGCTAAATCAGACTGCATTATAGATGTCCTTTTCTAAATTGCACACCAGCATCTCCCTCAACTCCTTCTGGTAAAGTATGTCTTGAAAGCACACTTTCCCAATACATATCTTGTTTTTCACCTCTTACGTTGGAGTGAAGTAGAAAATATTCTGCCATATCATTTTGTGGAGCGTAAAATACAAATGTTCTATTTGATTCTCCAAAAGGAGTGTGGTCATATCTCCACATTTGATAAGGTAAATAAACTACTCCATCTGGATTATCACGTTCTAATTCTGGTGTTGCTTCGTAATCGGCACGAGTTCTACGTTTAAACCCACTTGAGCCCTTGAATTTTTCATCTATTATATTTGATGGTGGACCGTAAACCAAATATATTCTACCCATATCAGTCTCATAACCCTTCTTTATGTTAGTTGTGAATTTTTTGTTTACGTAATCTAAACGATTTCTATATTCTTGCCATTCTTTTTCGGGATTATCAGCATTTTTTGCTTGCCAAAAAGAATACAAGAAATACAATTTCACTTCCTTTGTGCTGTTTTTAAGATCTTTGTTAATAAACTCTTTTACATATTCTGAGGCAATAGGGTATAAAACCTCTATATTTTCGTCCAACTCTTTATCTGAAAGTTGAAAAACAAAAGCATCTTGTGGTATTCCTATTTGATCAAAAGTTGGTTTCTTATCACTTTCCTTGAAAAAGGCTTCTTTTTTATAGGCATGCAATATATTATTTGCATCTCTTACCTCAATAGTTAAATAATAACTTCCTTCCTCTAATTCAGACAAATCAATATTTCCAATAATCACAGAAGTAGATTTTGATTTCATCCTTTCTGCTCTCATAATCCCTTCAACCTTTCTGTTAGTTGTGAAATTTTCAATAACAGTTGTTAAAGCATAAAGACTATCCTCTCCAAAATATTTATCAGCGTTGTAAATCTCTACATAATAGTTTAAAAGATTATTGTCTTTTGCAATCACATCAAACATATAAGGCTCAATAACATAACCATTTTTTACATTAGTTGCTTGATTTGTAGATTTCTTTGGTGGATTTATGATTTGAATATCCGAAAGCATTAGTTCATTTTCAGGATAATTCATTCTAATTACATCTTTCACCTCTACGGCAGGTTGAGTCGAGTTCTTATCCTTAAAAGACAAATAAAGAACATAATTACCATTAGCTAATTTTGCTCGTTGTATATCAAGCATTACTTGATTGTTTGCATCTTTTATTCCAGACTTGATATTTCTTTTATCAACATAAGCAACCTCTTCTGTATTCTCTGCTTTACAGATAAGAGTTGTTAATTCAACCTCTGCATTGTTTTGATTATAAACTACACTATTCAAATCAATCGAAGTACACAATTCTACATAACTTCCATTCTGAGAGTTAAAAGTGTAAAACGAATAAATAGCATTCAAACCTTGTGCTGAAAGAATATAAGGCAAGGCTAACATCAAGAAAACAATTATTTTTTTCATAATAATTCTTATTTTATTACACAAAACTAACGGCAAAATTACATAAATATTTTCAAAAAAAAGAAAGAACGCTCATTTATTGAACGTTCTTTCTGCGAAAATCAAAACTTAAATCAACGAATTATTTTTCGTTTTTTTCCATTTCTTCTTTCAAAGTTGCTAAAACTTCTAAATCACCAAGAGTTGTTTTTTCTAAACCTTCATTTATTTTTTTCATAGCAGAAGATTCATTTTTTTCATCTTTCTTTGGTTCTTCAGCTTGCCAAGTTCTAAGGTGAGAAACAACTATTTTTTTGTTTTCTTTTGAGAATTCAATTACTTTAAATTGTAATTTTTCATCTCCTTTGGCAATTGTTTTATCTTCTTTTTGTAAATGAGATTTAGGAGCAAATCCTTCAACACCATAAGGTAAAGAAATTACAGCACCACCTTTTTCATTTACATTCATAACTGTTCCTTCGTGAATAGAATTCAAAGTAAATATGCTTTCAAACACGTCCCAAGGATTTTCTTCCAATTGTTTGTGTCCTAAACTTAATCTTCTGTTGTCTGCATCTACTTCTAAAACTACTACTTCCAAAGTTTGACCAACTTTTGCGAATTCAGCAGGGTGTTTAATCTTCTTACTCCAAGAAAGATCTGAGATATGGATTAAACCATCTACACCTTCTTCTAATTCAACAAAGATTCCAAAATTTGTAAAGTGTCTTACAGTTGCTGTATGTTTGCTTCCTACAGGATATTTTTCAGAAATATTTGTCCAAGGGTCTGGAATAAGTTGTTTTATTCCCAAAGACATCTTTCTTTCTTCTCTATCAAGAGTCAAAATAACTGCTTCAACTTCGTCTCCTATTTTTAAGAAATCGTGAGCTGTTCTTAAATGTTGGCTCCATGACATTTCTGTAACGTGAATCAATCCTTCAACACCAGGAACTAATTCAACAAATGCACCATAGTCTGCTAAAACAACAACTTTTCCTTTTGTTCTATCACCAACTTTAAGATTTGGATCTAAACCATCCCAAGGGTGAGGAGTTAATTGTTTTAATCCTAATGCTATTCTCTTCTTAGTTTCATCGAAATCAAGGATAACAACTTTGATTTTTTCATCTAATTGTACGATTTCATTAGGGTGATTGATTCTTCCCCAAGAAAGATCTGTAATGTGAATCAATCCGTCAACTCCACCTAAGTCTATAAATACTCCGTAAGAAGTTATATTCTTAACTATACCTTCTAATACTTGTCCTTTTTCAAGACGAGCAATTATTTCTGCTTTTTGTGCTTCTATTTCGTCTTCTATCAACGCTTTGTGAGAAACTACAACATTTTTATATTCGTGATTTATTTTCACAACTTTGAATTCCATTACTTTATCAACGAATACATCATAGTCTCTAATAGGTTTAACGTCTATTTGGCTACCTGGTAAGAATGCTTCTATACCAAATACATCAACGATAAGACCTCCTTTTGTTCTGCTCTTAACATATCCGTTGATGATTTCTTGTGAGTCAAATGCTTCATTAACTCTATCCCATGATTTAAGGATTCTTGCATTTTTATGAGAAAGAATAAGTTGTCCTCCTGCGTCTTCTTTTTGTACAACAAAGACTTCTATCTTGTCTCCTACTTTTAAATCTGGATTGTAACGGAATTCTGACAATGGAATAACACCATCTGATTTGAATCCAATGTTTACAATTACTTCTCTGTTGTCTTTTGCAACGATTACGCCTTCTACAACTTGTTGATCGCCTATTTGATTGAATGTTCTATCATAAGCCTCAGTCATTTCTTTGTTTTGTTCTGCTGAGTAGTTGAATTCTTGTTCGCCAACTGCATCCCAATCAAAATCAGCTAATGGTTGAATGTTTTTTAAATCTCTCATTATAAGATTTTTCTTTTTTTAATTGCCCCTTACCGAGCGGTTAAACTTTAATTAAATTAAATGTGATTTTCAATGTTCAAATTTTGGGTAAGCAAATTTCTACTTATTAAAAATCGCGTGCAAAGGTACTACTTTTTTTCTTTATTTTACTATCTTTGCTCAAAAATATTTTTATGATAGACAATAAATTAACAATTTTAAACAAGCAAAAGGCTTACATAACTCAATGTAATAGTATTCCTATTAAGCAAAGAATTGAAATTTTAAAAAAGTTGCAAAAACTAATTCAAAGCAATGAAGAAAAGATTAAGCAGGCTCTTTTTGAGGATTTACACAAAAATCCTACTGAGGCTTATATGACTGAAATCGGAATCACTCTTTCTGAAATTTCTTACTGCATAAAACATATTAAATCGTGGGCAAAAATTCGCCGAAAACCTTCTTCTCTCTTACTTTTTCCTTCAAAGGCTTTTATTTATCCGCAAGCAAAGGGAAATGTTCTAATTATTTCTCCTTGGAATTACCCTTTTCAATTAAGTATACTTCCTTTAATTGGAGCAATTTCAGCAGGTAATACCGTTATTCTCTCTCCTTCTTCACAATCCGAGGCAACTAATAGACTATTACAAGAACTGATTAATTCAAACTTTGATAGCAAGCATTTATTTTGTACAAATGGCGACAAAGAGTTAAGTTCAGAAATTTTAAAGCAAGGAGTTAATCATCTATTCTTTACAGGTAGTTATAAAACTGCTCAACATCTTCACTCTATTTGTAGCAAGAATTTAATTTCTACAACATTTGAATTAGGTGGTAAATCTCCTTTGATAATAGATAAAGATTCTAATTTAAAGATTGCAGCAAAGCGAGTGTGTTTAGGAAAATTTATAAATTGCGGACAAACTTGTATTGCTCCCGATTATCTTTTTGTTCATAAAGAGGTTAAGGAAGAATTTATTAATCTTTTAAAAGAAAACATAATTTCTTTCTTTGGCACAGAGGCTTCTAAGAGTGAAAACTATGGACGAATAATAAATCAAAGGCAATTCTTACGTCTAAAAAACCTTCTTTCACAAGGAGAAATTATTTTTGGAGGAAAACACGATGAAAGAAACAATTACATTTCACCAACCTTAATTAAGCCTTATGAGCTCAACAATTCACTAATGCAAGATGAAATATTTGGGCCAATTCTTCCTATTTTAGAGTTTGAAAATATTGAAAGCGTAATAGAATACATCAATCAACGCCCACGACCTTTGGCTTTATATTATTTTGGCAATAAAAACATAAATATAATTAAACGAACAACAAGCGGGGGTGCTTGTATAAATGACGCAATTATGCATATAATCCCTCATAACCTACCTTTTGGAGGAATAGATCAAAGCGGAATGGGCTCTTATCACGGAAAAAAAAGTTTTGATACCTTTTCACACTACAAATCTGTTCTTAAAACACACAAAAACTTTGAGTTTAAAATTAAATATCCTCCTTATACTTCCTTAAAACAAAAGATAATAAGACTATTTATGGATAGATAAAAAATAAAACAAAGACTTAGCAAAATAAGTCTTTGTTTTAATAAATTATTTCTTTGAATTATTTTTTTAATTCTTTGAATTATTTCACAAAGTCTTTCATTAATTTTAATACCTTAGGACTTATTGTTTGTTCTATTTGGAAATACTCATTTGGAGAACCTGTTTTACATTCTTGAAACAAGTGATTCAATCCTTTTAATTTATGTATTTTGTATGATTTATTACCGCCTTCTTTTAATGCTTTTTTGATTGCAGGCAGGTTTTGATAGTGTAAGACTTGCAAATCCTTTGTTCCGTTTAAGACAAGTATAGGTTGTTTTACTTTTTTCAAGTATTCGGCTGGTTCTAAATCTAAAAAACACTTCATCCAAGGCTGATCGGCTCCTTCAAATTTGCGACTTTGCAACATTTCTAATTGTTTTGCCAATTCTTCTGTATTTTTGTTTGCTTTATATATGGCTTTATTTTGTTCTATCAAGACTTCCATTCCGTTTACGCCCGGTCCTGCCAATAGAATTAAGAAATCAACTTCTGAATTGCGAGAAGCAACAATCGGAGCTATCAATCCTCCTTCGCTATGTCCTACAAGACCTATTTTATCTGTGTCAATATTTGGGTGATTCTTTACTGCATTGATTGCAGACTCTACATCAAGAGCGTAATCTAAGGTTGTAGCATTGAATAATTCTGCATTTTCTGAGCCAAATCCTCTATCGTCATAGCGAAATACTGCGATTCCGTTGTTTGCCATATAGTCTGCTATCACTGCAAAAGGTCTATGTTGCATTATTTCTTCATCTCTGTTTTGTATTCCTGAACCACTTATCATTATCATCAAAGGATATTTTCCTTCTTTTTTTGGATAGGTTAATGTTCCTTTGAAATCATAATCTACTCCTTGTGTTCTGAATGTTATTTCTTCTTGAATATAGGAAGGATTTGCAGGGGGATTTTGTGGACGATTTATAATTATTTCAGGTTTTTCTTTTTTTACTAAACATAAAGGTATTTCTACAAACAATTGTTTAAAGTTTCCACAAACTGTATCTTTGGTTTGATTGATTTTTCCTTTGAATGTGGCTTTTAATTGTTTAACAGAAAACATCAAAGAGTCGTTTCTTAACACTATTTTCGTTGCAGGAATAAGTTCTTTTGTTTGTGCAGGAGAACCAAGAAAAGCAATAGTGTCTTTTGATATTGATACCTCTAAGGTTAATGGGAGTTTTTGTCCTTTAAACTCTAAATTGCCTTCATAATAATCTGTTTTTTGTGCAGAAAGCATTGTTGCAAGTGCCATAAAGGCAAGAAATACTAACTTTTTCATAGCTTTATTTTTTTATTCTTTTAATTTCTGAAATCATTATCGCTGTTGCTATTGATGCGTTAAGGCTTTCGGGTTTGTTGTCTGTGCGAAAGCGTGGTATTGTTATTTTGTGATTTACGTATTGTTGAATTTTTGGACTTATTCCATGAGATTCACTTCCTATTATTAGGATTGAATCTTCTTGAAAGTGTTTTGTGTATATATTTTCTCCTCCTTCTACTATTGAACCATAGATTGCATGATTAGAGGGTAGGGATTGTAAGTATTCTTGCAAGTCTAAGTATTTTACTTTTACTCTAAAAATTGAGCCCATTGTGGATTGTACGGTTTTTGGATTGTAAACATCTACGCAATCCTGACTACAAATTATGTTTTCTATCGCATACCAATCGGCTAAACGTATTATTGTCCCTAAATTGCCTGGATCTTTTATTCCATCTAATACTATTGTAAGTCCTTTTTGTTGTTTTGAGATTTCTTCTTGTGGAATTTTTACAAAAGAATAAACTTGATTAGGAGTAGAAAGCAGACTTATTCTTTCTAAATCATCTTCGCTTATTTCTATTGTTCTATTTGCAAGTCCTTTTGCTTGAATTATTACTCTGTTTTTTTCAATCCATTGACCTATTGCATATATCGCTTGTATATCATATTCAGATTCTAAAAGTTCTGACAGCATTTTTTCGCCTTCTACAACAAACAAATTATCTTGATTGCGAAACTTACTTTGTTTGTAGCGACTTAGGCGTTTTATTTCTGCTTTTGATAACATGTTTTTCAACTTTTAAGATAACAAAAAAGGAGTTCTCCTTTGAAAAAGGAGCTCTCCTTTGATTATTTCGTTACATAAAGATTACTCAGCGTAAACTTCAAATGTAATTTCTGATTTTATTTCCTTGTAAACAGATACAACAACTTTGTGTGTTCCTATTTCTTTTATTGCATCGCCTACAATTGATATTTTCTTTCTATCAACATCTATATCAAATTGTGCTTTTATTGCATCTGCTATTTGAATAGTGTTTACAGAACCAAATATCTTTCCGCTTTCGCTTGCTTTTGCTGCTATTTTTAAACCTTCTACCTTATTTAATGCTTCTGCAAATGCTTCTGCATCTTGTTTTATTTTAGCTTCTTTAAAAGCTCTTTGTTTAAGGTTTTCAGCTAATATTTTTTTGTTAGAAGGGGTTGCAACCATTGCATATCCTTGTGGTATAAGATAGTTGTTTGCGTATCCGTCTTTTACTTTTACTATCTCATCTTTATACCCTAACTTATTTACGTCTTGTTTTAATATAATTTCCATTGATTCAATCTCCTTTTTATTTTAATAAGTCTGCAACATATGGCATTAAAGCTAAATGTCTTGCTCTTTTTACAGCTTGTGATACTTTCTTTTGATATTTATTTGAAGTTCCTGTTATACGTCTTGGTAATATTTTACCTTGTTCATTAACAAACTTCAAAAGGAAATCTGCATCTTTGTAATCAATATACTTAATTCCGCTTTTTTTGAAACGACAATATTTTTTTCTTTGTGTTTCTACTGCTATTGGGGTTAAATATTTTATTTCTGTTTCGTTTGCCATTTTCTTTCTTTTTTAAAGGTTTATTCTGCTACTCTTTCTTCTGTTGCTTTTTGTTGGCTCTTTAAACCATTTGCACGTCTTTTTTCATTGTATGCAATAGCGTGTTTGTCCAATGAAACTGTCAAGAAACGAAGCAATCTTTCATCTCTCTTGTAGGCTGTTTCCAATTTAGCTATCACCTCTCCTTCTGCACGGAATTCTATTAAGTAATAGAATCCTGTTGTTTTCTTTTGGATTGGGTAAGCTAATTTTCTCATTCCCCAATTGTTTTCAAATACTATTTCTGCACCATTATCAGTCAATAAAGTCTGATACTTCTTTACCGTTTCCTTTATCTGTTCCTCAGATAAAACGGGAGTTACAATGAAAACGGTTTCATACTGTCTTACCATACGGTTTTGTTTTTTTAATTTGTTAATAATTATTTTTTTGAGTTTGCAAAAGTAGTACTAAATTCTGATTTGACAAAATTTAGCACTACTTTTTCTTTGATTTATTCTTGTGAACTTTCATTTTTTCCGTGACAATTCTTATATTTTTTACCACTTCCACAAGGACAAGGTTCGTTTCTTCCAACTTTTTTCTCTACATGAACTGGTTGAATCTTTTGTGGTTCTGATGGATTATTTGGTTTTATTTCTTCTTTACGTGAGGTTTTTATTCCTTTATTATCTGTTTTTGGAAGATCTGTTTCTTTTACTTGTTGTTGTTCTGCTATAGGTAATGTCGCTCTACATAAGAAAGAAGTAATGTCTTTATTTATGTTTCCTAACATTTTTTCAAATAAAGCGAATGACTCAAACTTATAAATTAACAACGGGTCTTTTTGTTCGTAGGAAGCGTTTTGAACTGATTGTTTTAAGTCATCTAATTCTCTTAAATGTTCTTTCCAAGCGTTATCTATAATTTGTAAAGTTATACTTTTTTCTACGGAAAGCGAAATTTCTTTTCCTTCAGTGTTATAAGACTTTTCTATCGGTGCTATTGCGGTTATCATTCTTTTTCCATCGGTTATAGGAAACGCAATGTTTTCATAACGATAGCTTTTTGCTTCATATATGTTTTTAACAAAAGGAAAGGCTAATTTTCCTAAATTATTTAGTCTTTCTTTATAGTATGCGTAAACATTTTCATATAATGCTTCAACGTTGTCTTTGGCTCTGTTCTTTATATATGTTGTTTCATCTATTGGAGATTCGTATCCGCAAACTTTTATAAACTCTAATGAAAATCCTTCATAGTCATCTTTGAAATCTGATACCATTATTTCTAATGTATCATAAATCATATTAGATATATCTATTGAAAGTTTGTCGCCATATAAAGCATTGCGACGTTTTGTGTAGATAACTGTTCTTTGATTATTCATTACGTCATCGTATTCCAACAACCTTTTTCGTATTCCAAAGTTATTTTCTTCTACTTTGCGTTGTGCTCTTTCTATACTCTTTGTCATCATAGAATGTTGTATTACTTCACCTTCTTCAAGTCCAAGTCTATCCATTACTTTTACCATTCTATCGGAGCCAAACAAACGCATAAGTTTATCTTCCAATGAAACAAAGAATTGACTGCTTCCTGGGTCGCCTTGACGTCCTGAACGTCCTCGTAATTGTCTATCAACACGGCGAGATTCGTGGCGTTCTGTTCCTATAATTGCTAACCCACCGGCTTCTTTCACTCCTTCTTGAAGTTTAATGTCGGTTCCACGACCTGCCATATTTGTTGCAATTGTTACAGCCGAAGCTCTTCCCGCTTGTGCTACAATATCTGCTTCTTTTTTATGAAGTTTTGCATTAAGAACTTGGTGTTCTATTTTACGCAACTTCAACATCTTTGACAACAATTCTGAGGTTTCAACATCTGTTGTACCAATAAGTACAGGTCTTTTCTCTCCTATCAAACGCTCAACCTCGTTAATTACCGCTGCAAACTTTTCTCTTTTTGTTTTATATATCAAATCATCATTATCATGTCGAATAACAGGACGGTTTGTAGGGATTGTAACAACATCTAATTTGTAAATATCCCATAATTCTCCTGCTTCTGTTTCAGCAGTACCTGTCATACCTGCCAATTTTGAGTACATTCTAAAATAATTTTGTAGAGTTATTGTTGCGTATGTTTGAGTTGCTGCTTCAACCTTTACTCTTTCTTTTGCTTCTATTGCTTGATGCAAACCATCTGAATAACGTCTTCCTTCCATTATACGTCCTGTTTGCTCATCTACAATCTTTACTTGATTGTTCATTACAACATACTCTACATTGTTTTCAAATAATGCGTATGCTTTCATCAATTGATTGATAGTATGCACTCTATCGGATTGCACTGCATAGTTTTGCATTATTTTATCTTTTCTCTCTGCTTTTTCTTGTGGAGTAAGATTTTCTTTTTCCAACTCTGCTATTTCGCTTCCAACATCTGGCAATAAGAAGAACTTAGGATCTTCACCTAATTTAGCAAGAAAATCCATTCCCTTTTCGGTTAGCTCTATTGAGTTGTGCTGTTCTTCTATTACAAAGTAAAGTTCATCATCTATTATGTGCATTTGTTTACTTTGATCTTGCATATAGAAGTTTTCTGTCTTCAATAACAACGCTTTCATGCCAGGTTCTGAAAGGAATTTAATCAAAGCTTTATTTTTTGGTAAGCCATGATGTGCTCTAAGCAAGAGAACCCCTCCTTCTTTTTCTTTTTCAGGTGTGTAACCTGGAGTTAAGCATTTTTTAGCATCGGATAAAACTTGTGTTACTAATTGTCGTTGTGCATTATAAAGCTTTTCTATGACTGGACAGAATCTTTCAAACTCTTGATTATCGCCTTTTGGAGTTGGACCTGAGATAATCAACGGTGTTCTTGCATCATCAATCAATACTGAATCGACCTCATCGACTATTGCATAATTATGTTTACGTTGAACAATCTCATTTGTATTGCTACACATATTATCTCTTAGGTAGTCGAAACCAAATTCATTGTTTGTTCCGTATGTAATATCTGCATTATAGGCATTTCTTCTTGCTTCTGAATTTGGTTCGTGTTTATCAATACAATCTACTCTTAAACCATGGAATTCAAACAACATTCCCATCCATTCACTATCACGTTTTGCCAAATAATCATTTACTGTTACAACATGAACTCCTTTTCCTGGCAAAGCGTTAAGATAAATTGGTAATGTAGCAACCAAAGTCTTTCCTTCTCCTGTTGCCATTTCTGCAATTTTTCCTTGATGCAATACAGTTCCTCCGATTAATTGCACATCGTAGTGAATCATATTCCATTCCATTGGAGTTCCTCCTGCAATCCACACTTTATCGAAATAGGCTTTATCTCCTGAAATATTAACATTATCCTTTATTGTAGAAAGATATTTGTCATACTCTGTTGCTGTAACTTCTACTTTTTCGTTTTCTGTAAAACGTTTTGCTGTTTCTTTTACAACTGCAAAGGCTTGTGGTAATATTTTATCTAAAACAGATTGTGTTTTGTCGTAAATTTTCTTTTCTAAATCTTCTATTTGAGTATAAATCTTTTGTTTTTCATCTATACTCATATCAAACTCATTTTCTATCCTTTGTTGCAAAGATTCTAATTGCGTTTGTTCTGCACTAACCGCTTCTTTAATAAGAGATTTAAACTCCGTAGTTTTTGCTCTTAGTTCATCGTTAGACAATTTAGTAACTTGATCATAAGCTTCTAAACATTTAGCCAAAATAGGATTTAACTCTTTTAAGTCTCTTTGCGATTTACTTCCAAATAATTTTGTCAAAAAATTTGCCATATTTAATTTTAATTTTTGTTATCTATCAATTTATTTTCTTCCGTCTTTTTTGGATAATATATATCTAAGGCTACTATCATTGCTGTAATCCCCCAAAATGGAACTGCTAATTTTTCTGTTTCTAAGAAATTGTTAAATACTCCATGAACATAATAAGTTACTAAGGAAAGTACTAAAAATAACGCTAAATCAGCGACTGCTTTATCCTCTGCTTTATGATAAACTTTCAATCCTATACAAACAGTTGTCAAATATAAGATAAGAACTGCTATTGTACCAAAAAAGCCTTGTTCACTAAGGGGTTTTAAATATTCACTATGGGTACTACCCAATATTCCTGCGTTTGTACTAATCTGAGTTAAGTTGTAAGATTTTTGATAACCAGAATAAATAAATTTATACGTACCCGGTCCCCAACCAACAATAGGTCTTTCTTCAAACATAGCAAATGCACAAGCCCATCTATTCAATCTCTCTACGTTTGAATCGTCTGTACTAATATTTGTAATAGAAGTCATGTGCTCAACCATATTTCCAGAAGAATCTTGATTGTTTTGTTGTAACATTCCTAAGATTGAAGACCAAAATATTAAAACAAAAGCACCAACAACTCCAATTCCTATAAGAATAGTTTTTAGTTTTATTTTCATCTTCACAACAACAAACACTCCTATTGCTGCTAAAACACTTGCCCAAGCCGCTCTTGAATAAGAGAAAATCAATCCTAAAACCAAAACCACAAAGACTATAATTGCAAAAATTCTCCAATAAATATTAGGAGTAAGTTTTTCGTTTCCTATAACAAAGACAAATGATAATGGCACAAACAAAGCAAGTACTGCACCATAAGCAGTATGGTCGTTATAAAAAGGTTGCATTACATAATGTGCGTATGAAAGTGCAAAATTTTCGGTTGACAATAATCCTATGCAAACAATAGCAATCACACTCAAAGGAATTACATAGCAAAGGAAGAAATTTTTAAGGTTTTTAAACTTTCTAAACAATGGAATAACAACAAAATAGCAAGGAATTATAAACCAAAATTGAGAAAGTAAATATTTGAATGATACCAAATAATCAACACTAAAAACGCTTGTGATAAAAGTCCATGCAAGACTAATATAAATCGCTATTGAAATAGGATGTTTTAAAACTTTTTTATCGTATCTATTTGTAAAAAACACCTCCCAAACAAACAAAAGCATAATAAAAATCAGCAAAGGTTCAGAAGGCAAACTAATTGCTAACTCTTTGATAGTGTATGTAACAGATAAGGGCGTAATAAAAGCAATTAAAAATGGTGCTATCTTAATATTAAGAACCAAAAGAATAAGTGCTAAAAGTATTACAGGAACAAGTAGGTAAAAATAATATTCATAAAGTAAAAAATAAAAGATTCCGCTCAAAAACACAGAACACAACAAAGCTATAAGCAAGGCATTTTGTTTACCTTTACTCATAGCATTCCACCAATTAAATATATGTTGTTTTATTTTATTCACTTTTTGATCTACCCCTAACGACCAATACACACAAAGCCAAGAATGTACAAGCCAAAGCCGTAACTGCTACAATTATTGAACGTTTTGGTTTATCCTTTGAGAAAGACGGAGTTGCATATTCTATAATAAATTCAGTTGGAATTTCTGCATCTCTATCCACTTTCGCCTTTTCCAAATGATCAGTCCACATCCTCAAAGACTCTCTTCTGTTTATAAGTTGATCTCTCAAATTAGCAACTTTTGAACCCATAGCTTCAATTGTTTGCATCTTTGATTCCAATCTTGCAACAGCAGCAGTATTTCCCGCAGCTACTTGTTTGGCTAATTCTTGTGCAAAACGCTCACTTGCTCCATCAGGAAAATACAAATTATTCTCTTGACTAATCTTAGATAAACTATCAGATAATAATTCAATATCAGCAATTATCAAATCTCTTGAACGTTCAATTGCAGCACATATACTATCGGCCTTTTCTTTCTTCATTTCATTTCTAACAATGCTTACTTCTTTTACAATAAAGTTAGCAATATTAGCTGCATATTCAGGGTCAGTATCCCAAACTGTAAGTCTGATACCTAAATTATCTGTACGCTTAGCCTTAATATTATTGAATAATTTTCTTCCAAGCTTTTCATCTAATTCTTTTCCTTCGGCTTTAATTCCGTAATGCTCAGCTAAATTAAATTTTTGACACGCTGCCCCAATTACTCTACCGCTTGTGATAATATCTAAAATGTATTCACAATCCGAAGCCATACCAAAATTAAAAGGATCCACATTATCCATTTGACTAAGTACACCTTTGGAAATTGAATTAGTATCACTCGGCAACAAAGTAACCTGAGATTTATAATAATTCGGCAATAGTAAAGATATACCTGAGGCTACAATTGCCGAAGCTAAAAAAGTTATAATCAAAACCTTTTTATGGCGATTTAAAAACTGAAAAGTCGCCTTAAAACTCAATTCTTCCATTATTTATTATTTTAATTTTCAAAATATCAAACTGCAAAGATACACCTTTTTAAAGAAATCTTTGCAATAAAACAAAGAATTAACGAATTATTTCTTTGTTTTATTTTATTTTTTCAAAGAAATAATTCGCTGATTCGAGGTTTTAAAAAAATGGATTAAAGACTAATTTTTCGCAATTCTTATTATTTCGGCAGGAACCCCACCAAATTGTGGCATAACCTCTCCTACATTTGCTCCAATGTAAGTTGGATCACAAATAAAATAAGTCTTGTTATCTATTGTCATATAACTACCCTCTATTTGTTCAGTAAAATTAACAGCAGTCGCCAAATGCCCAGGATAATGCAAAAGAACAACGTCTAATCCTAATAATTCTCTTACCAAAATAGAGAATAAAACTGACCTATCTTCGCAATCACTATAAGGATAGTAGAACATTTCATCACCAAAGAGTGTTCTTTCGTATCCAAACTGCTGCTCGTCTGTTTTATACTCAAAAGCAGTTTGCACAAAGTTTATTAAAATATTTGCAGCCTCCACTTGCGATTCACCTTCTATTATAGATTTCAACATAGGGTATAAATCCCTTTTCACAGACGGAGACAAAGAAGCAGCAGAGTAATAATTCCAATCGCTATGTGGGTATTCAGTGTAGAAATCCATTAAATTAGTATTCGGAGCAACCGAAACTTTTGCGGCAACATAACGTTTTGAAGCAAATGTCTTCTTTTCCATTTTACTTTCCGTAAAAGTAGGTATATTATTCATTTGCATAGATGCTAATTGTTCTTTTGGAAATTCTAATTTAAAGACTTCAAAACTACCATTTAGACCTTTATTAAGCACATAGAAGCGTTGATTATCAAATTCCAAATAAGAATAACCATAAATTTCTTCTTTTGTCGGCATAAGCAAAGCAAGATTACCGTTACACTTTGCTATTCTCATTTTATAGCCCGATTGAGTAAGTAGATACATTTTTAAAACGACTATTTCGTTTTGAGATTTTTCTCCCAAAAGACGTTTTGACATTTTATCTAACATATCTATATACGCCCAATCACACAAACCCATTTTTTCTCTTAGATTTAGACAATCTGCTATTAAACCATCATATTTTTTTGTTGAAAGAATATTCCATATTTCTGCAACTGCTTGTTCGTTTACAGCAGATAGCGTAAACTTCATATCGTCTTGCCAACTTACTTTACAATTTGTGCCATAGAAATCAAAAGAAAACTGTTCCAACTCTACATTTTCCTGTTTCACAATAGGCACAATAGGTTGTGGAGTTTCGTGTTTTTCAGGCACTTGTTTAATCTCTTTGATTTCTATTTGCTTAGTTTCTTGCTTAGGTGCATCTTTCTTTTTTTCAATCGGCTTTACAGGTTCAGGAAGTTTAGGAACAGGAATTGCTTCCTTTTGTTCTTCCTCTTCCCACTTCTCGCCAAGCATACGAGCGAAGTCTTGATTAACTTTTCTTCTAAACTCATCAAACTTTTTCTGTTGTTCCTGTTCAAAAGAAGCAAATTTACTTTCCGAATTTGCTTTAAAACTTTCAAAAGTCTTTTCTAAATCGGTTTGAGCAAAAGAGAAACAACTCAATACCAAAGCAATCAAAAACAATAATACCTTTTTCATATTCTAAAATGCGTTAATCAATTGTAAAATCATTTATTCCAAAAACTCCACCTTCTTTATCCTTTTCCGGTTGCCAAGTTCTTATGTGTATAACAGGCTGATCAGGATTTTCTACATCGACTCCTAAAAACAAATAACCTGTATCACCGTATGTAGAAGAGAAATAATCTTGTTTTATTTGGATGCCGTACATTTCTTTATCTTTCTTGAATTGTTTTATTTCATTTTCAGTAAAGCGAAGATTGATAAACTCGTTTCTTGCAAAACATCTCTCTAAGTTTTTCATATATTCAGCCTTTGTATATGTATTATATTTTGCGTCCTTTTCGTTTAGCCTAATCCTTCCTTCAAGATCTTGAGGTTTTGAAACTGTTGAGCCAACTATAATCAAGGCATCATCAGAGAAAATCTCTTTCAGATAGTCTAAACGTTCAAGAGCGTATGCTGTCTTATAGTTTTCCAAAAATCTAATTAAGACATGCTTAGAAGCTTTATTCCATTTGTTTTTTGAAGAAATATCTGAAACGGCTTCTTGTTCAAGTTGGAAAGAAAGATTCTTCACTTTTTTGTTTTCATCAAACTCAAAAACCACCGATTCAATAAATTCCTTATTGCCTTTGAATCTAAAACTCATCGGCATACTACGACAAATAACACCATTCTCTGATTTATAGAAAGAATAGCCTGTTTCATTTGAAAGTAACTTTGCATTACCGTATGCAATCAAACGATTAAAAATTTTTAATCCCTCAGGAGTAAAGTGAGAATGTATTGGAGTGAAATTTTTCTGTTTTATAGCAGTTTCTATCGCTGTTATAACATCTAAATACGGGTTATGATCTTCCACCATCTCAAAAACAGCACTTTCTTCCGCCTTTGTTTCGGTTGCTTGGTTTGCTAAAATTTCCTGAGCCTTTTCTCTGTTATCGCCAACGATGATTTTATTGGAGTGAAAAGGTATCGGCTCTGTCATTTGCTCAAAAACCGCTTTCAAATCAGCATCAAGCACGGCCTCACTCTCAAAAATATATTCACTTCTCAAAGTAATGCCTTTCAATTCGTGCAAATCCGACAATTCAATCAATCCTCTACCCTCCTTAGCACTTACAATATTTGAAAAATCCCTTCCATCAAAGTATGTATAGTCATAATTCTGAACAGGGTTGCCTTTATAAGTAATCAAAAGCTCTACAATCTGTTTATTTTCCTCCTTTTCCACTTTCACAATATCAGCTTTCAATCCCTCAAACACAGAATTGATTCTTTGAGTCAAAAAAGGCATCAACAAATCTCCATTTGTAAAAGTTACAGTATCAGGTTTAGGATACGAACTCAAAAGAGATAAAGACCAATAGTAGTTTTTCAAAGCAGTAGACACTTTATTATTTTCATCATCCTCTATTGCACGAGAAACATACTCTACTATCTTGTTGCGTCTGTCTGCAAATTGTTTTTGTAAATCTGCTTTAGAAATATATCTTAATACTTTAGCATTCGGTTCATCTGAAATCGTAAATCTTTTTGTATTTTCTAATTTCGCAGATGAATAAGTTTTTACAATAGAGTTTACTCTCTCATTATATTCTGCATCAGTTTCTGCTGCCTCTTTAACAAATTGACTTGAAACATTAACAGTTATTTTTGAAATCAAATCACTCAAAGCCTCCTTATCAGCAGAGCGAATAGTACTTCCGCTACCTTCTCCCCAAAGGTAAAGATCGCTATTTTTGATTTCATCAATAGTTTGAGCAAAAGAAACAAAACTCAAAATCAAAGCAAATAAAAATCCAATAATTCTTTTCATAATATAATTACATTTCACTTATTATCCAATTCAACAATAATTTACTATCCTTAACCCCTCTTTTTCTCCAATCACATTTCAATACATCAACTGCATTCATACTAATCAATTCCTCGATTCTATTTCCATAAACCGTTTGCATTGATGCAACTTTCAAATTCTTCATTGTATATGTAAATAGGCTTTCGCTAAAACTTTCAAACAAAGAAGCCCAAAAGCTATACTTTAAAGCAAAACTATTTAACTCCTTTCCACCACGACAATTCTTCCCATAAAACAAATAATCCTTAGAATAATTCACAAGAGTATCTTGCCAAATACAATTAACCTGCTCATCATTCTTTTCCCAAAAAGATTCTGTTGATTCAAACGCCGAACACTTTGCATAAAACTTTAAATGCAAATCTTTTTTCGATTTTGAGATAATTGCATCCTCATATATATCTCTTTTTAACACCGCCGCAAAATCACAAGACCCTATTACACGACTACCGGAACCTACTTTCAAGCAAACAAACACTTCTCCGTTCTCGCTTTGCCATTGTTTTTCAATTTCATAAACCACATTCTTCAATCCAACCGAGAACAAAATTGTTTGAAGCATTTTATCATTTCTCACATCGTTTACCTCCCCTTTTGTTTTCTCATACAACTCACTTATTTCCAAAATAGAAACGCCCTTATTCTTTATTGCATAAAAAAACAACGCTCTTTCAACAGCCTGTTGCTTTGCCTTATCATAAGAAACAAAAGGATCAGACATACCAACATAAAGACTATCTTCAAAAACCCAAAGAGGAAAACAAGCCTCCTCCTCAGAAAATTGAGGAGAAGACTGTGCTGATAAATTGTTTATCAGAAATGAAAAAATAAAAATCAGAAAAAATAAGCCTCTAACTTTCATTTAGAAAAACTATTCTTGAGCTTCTAATTTTTTCATTTCAGCTTCAAATTCTTTTTTGAACTTTTCGTAATCGTAGTCTATTCTCAACTTAGTATTTTCTTTCAATCCTTTTGATACTCTGTTGTGAATACCTTGTAAAAGTTCATCTCCTGCCAATTCAATAGCAACATAAACTTTGTATTTACCTTCTGGAGTCTTCATTGTCTTTTCGCAGATAACTCTAATACCAGAAAGTTTTTCTTTAACAACGATTTTAGCCATGTCTTCAAACTTTTGAGAACCATCTTCGTTCTCTCCAACTTGATAAGAGTTAGCATAATTTACTGCAACCCTTTCTACCAATTGATTCATGCTACTTGCCAATTGTGCAGACGCTTCTGCCATTGCTTTTTTCTTTGCCATATTGATTTCTCCCGCCAATCCCATAGCAGAAGCACGCAAATACTTGTCGTTAGTCATATATTCAGGACCAGAACAAGGCACAATAATTTCTACATCTCCTGTTGCAGGAGCAGTTTTCTTGCTACAAGAAACTCCAAATAATCCTGCACAAGCCAATAATAATAGAATTTTTTTCATTTTCTTTGTGTTGAAGTTATATCCCATTTCAACTCATCGGTTTTTGTTAATTAAAAATTTATTTGTTTAAAGATTAAAAATCTCCATCTTCAAATTCTTGCTTAAATTCATTGACTTCTTCTATCACTAAGCCATCTCCCGAAGTCCAAACTTTGATTGTTTTGTCGTCAGAAGCAGAAACCAAAGCATTCCCATTAGGATGATACCTTACACTATTGACCCAATTTTTGTGTCCGCCCAATGCTTTTACGCATTCTTTCGTATTCAAGTCCCAAATTCTGATTGTTCTATCGCTTGAAGCCGTTGCAAGAGAATTTCCATCAGGACTAAATACCGCAGAGTTCACATAATTTGAGTGTTCCTTCCAAGAGGACTCATATTGCAACGTTTCGCTATTCCAAACATAGAAAGTCTTATCATCAGAGCAAGAAACAATTTTCGTTCCGTCAAGATTAAACTCTGTATAGTAAACATCTTTTTTGTGAGCTTTACAATGACCGAGTTGATATCCTCCTTCTGCATTCCAAACTATGATTGTCTTATCCCAAGACGAAGAAACAAGACGTTTAGAAGTTGGATCAAAATTCACAGACATAACAGGAGCAGAATGACCATATAAAGTAGTAATATATTCTCCTGTCTTAGCGTTCCAAAGTATTATTGTATTATCCGAAGAAGCAGAAGCAATTCTATCTCCCTTTGGATTAAATATAGCATAACGCACCCAATCTCTATGTTTTGAAAGAACATTTTCACATTCTCCCGAAAAAGCGTCCCAAACTCTCACAGTGTTATCAGCCGAAGCAGAGACAAGTTTTGTTCCTGCATAGTTCCAATTCACAGAAAAGACATCTGAGGTGTGTCCTTTCAAAGTTTTGATACACTCTCCCGAAAAGGCGTCCCAAATTTTTATCGTTCTATCTTCCGAAGCAGAAGCAATACGACTGCCATCAGGGCTATAAACTGCCATATTCACATCATCTTCATGTCCTTTCAAACTCATCTTTAACTTCATTGCAGAATGAGAAAAACGATAATTTAATTTTTGGCTCTTACCCTCTCTTATCACAATAGGATACTCTGCTTCACAAGTCGGAGTCTGTATTTTAACAAGATAATCTCCAAAATCCAAATTCACTTGCAAAGGAGAATCGCCTACATACTGCCCATTGATAAAAATTTTATCTCCTTTAGTTTCTCCTCTTACTATTAAAATATTTCCTTTTGTAAGTTCTTCATTCAAATCCGTAGTTTCATTTTCTTTAATCTCAATATTTTCTTTCACAACAGAGTTATATCCTGCTTTTTTTAACTCGACAGTGTATGTTCCAACTGCTATTTTAGAAATTATATTAGGAGTTGAGCCATAGGATTTGCCATTTATGAAAATTTCTGCTTCCATTGGATTAGAATTAACGTTGAGTTTGCCATACACAATACCAATTTCTGGAATTGTAAGATTGTAATCCACTCCTCTAACAATCTCTATATTTTCTTTATGAACCCTTTCGCCTTTTCTTGCAATGAGTTTATGACTACCATCACTCAAAACACCCGACCAACTGCCGACTGCCTTAAATTCTTCATCAATATAAATTTCTGCATCTTTGTCTTCACACACAATATTAGCCTTTGAGAAATTTGCAATCAAGGCTACATTAACCTCGGTAGTCTTTCCGTCCTCTACCTTAACCTGCATAGGTTGGCAAGTGTAGTTTGGCAAAAAGGCTTGTATAGTATAATTTCCGCTTTGCAAGGCTTGTGTCTTAAAAGGAGTCTTTTGGCTTTGCAACTCGCCGTTTATCTCGATTTCAGCACCGTTTTCTGGACTTGAAACAATGTTTAAATAACCAAAAGCAGGATTTAACTTTACCTCCACAGTGGTTTTTTCTTCTTCTTGCAAGACTACATTTTCTGTTGTCTTGTGATAGAGCGGTGCTTCAACGCTATAAGTGTGTGCAACGCCGACAGGAAGATATGCAGTAGCGGTATTTTTACCTTTATATTCGTTATTGATAAAAATCTTAGCGTTTGGCGTTTCGCACTTAACGATTAAATATTGGTTTACTACCTTTTTCTGAACCGGAGTAGCGATTGGTTCAGCATATATCTTCATTTCGTAGGTCATTCCGCTCTTTATGGTTTCGGGAAAAGGATAATTTTTCAACATTCCATAATCTTTGTGCATCAAAGTAATGAATTTAACTCCCGGAGAAACATATACATAAATCGCACCTGTCTTTTGCTCGGTTTTTTCAATAGGACAACTTGAAAACTCAAAGCCTCTAATCGGAGTATTCAAAATTATCAATGCACAAAGGTCTCCATTGTTGTCAGTAACCTTTTCTGTACGAGCCGTAATATCGTTTTCAATGCAACGAAAGTTAGTTACAGTAATCTCTTGCGAGAAAACAAATGTGCCAACAAGCGTTAAAATAATTGTATTTAGTAGTTTCTTCATTTATTTCTTTGTTTTAAAAATTAAAACTAAGTTTTATTATCAATTTACTTGCGTTTGGTTTTGAGAATTGATAGTAATCGGCTCCTAAGTTCAAGAATTTAAATAGTTCTACACCTAATCCGAATTGCAAAGCAGTGCCTGTGTTTATCGGATTAGTAACTATCTTGCTTGAAGTGTTGCCATCTATTGTGTATTTGTGCTTTTCGCTTGTTGCGTGATAGATATTGAGACCTGCTCCTGCTTGTGCTGTGATTCTAAATTGCTTTGAGAGTTTTAAGTCATAGTTTACTCCGAGCAAAATAGGAAAATCATAATAATGAGGCAGGGTTATCTTATAGTAATCGTAAGAATTATTTGCCACAAACTCATCTGCCAAAGATTGATAGTAAGTCTTGGCGTTTTGATTGGAGTTTAAATAAAGCATATCCGCACTTGCAAAGAATCCAAAGCCCGCAAGAGCACCCGGATTGCACTTTAATTTCATTCCAAGGTTTATTCCCGCAGCGCTGAAATCGTCTTTTGCTCCATTATCCAAGACATATCCTCCACCAAGAGAGAATTTCCATTCGGTAGGGCGGTGAGGTTTTGTTTTTTTCTCTTCTTTTTCTTCTTCTGGAGCAGGTCGTGGTGTTTCTTTTACAGGTTTTGACTCTTGTTTCACCTTTTCTTTAACTGCTTTTTCTTTTAAAACCAAATCGTACTTAGCGATTTTTCCTTCCTCAATGTTGATTTGTTCATATAAAGTGTTGTATCCGCTCTTTTCAAGCCTTAGTTCGTGTTTGCCGACAAGGATTTCGGGAATCACAATCGGAGTTTCGCCATAAGACTTATCGTCAATAAAAATTTTAGCACCGTAAGGCGTTGAATTAAGGTTTAGTTTTCCTGTTATAGGTTCAAGAGCCGGAAGATTTTCCTTGTAGGGTTGAGACGATTTTACGGTGAAATTTTTTCTAAAAGAGCGATGACGGTCTTTTTTTAGTTCTAATCGATGAAGTCCCTCGCCAAGAGAAGCAGAGAAAACACCTTTGCAACGATAGGAGCCGTCAATATAGATTTCCACATCTTTGTCTTGGCAACTTATCTCTACACTTGCAATTGTAGAAACAAGGTTTAGAGTGATTTCTGTTGTGTCGCCATCTCTTACACTAACTTCCAAAGGTTGTGAAGTGTACATCGGCATAAAGGCTTGAACGTTATAAATTCCGCTTGCAAGCTCTTGCGAGAAGAAAGGAGTCTTTCCCTCTTGCAACCTGCCATTTATCTCGATTTCCGCACCTTCTACGGGCGAGGTATTAACCTTTAAATAGCCAAAAGCAGGGTCTAAATCTATTTGAAGAGTGCTTTTTTGGTTTTCATCAAGTTTTATTTTTCCCTCCTTAGTGTGATAAAGCGGTGCCTCTACTCTATAACTATGTTCTTCAAAGAGAGAAAGCAGTTTCATTGCCGAATTTCTTCCCGCATACTCGTTATTGATAAATATCTTGGCGTCCGGAGTATTGCTTTCAATGATTAAATATTGCTCGGTAATGCTTTCTTCAATGATTTGCTTGATTCGTGCAGTGCGGAGTTTCATTTCATAGGCGTAACCCGACTTTATGCTTTCGGGAAAAGGGTAATTGATAATCGCTCCAAAGTCTCGGTGCTTTATTGTAATGAATTTCACTCCCGGAGAAACGAATACCCAAATCTCTCCCGTCTTTTGCTCTGTTTTCTCAACGTTGCAACCCGAAAACTCAAAGCCTCGCTCCGGCGTATTGAGCCTTATCAATGCACAAAGCTCTCCATTTATGTCCTTAAGCTTTGCAACACGTGCCGAAAGGTCATTATCTAAACAACGAAAACTCTCAACAGACATATTTTGCGAGAAAGCCAAAAAGCCAAGCAAAACAAAACAAATCAAAAATAAACTCTTCTTCATCATAACCCCTAATTTTCTCCCCATATCTTAATTGTATTATCATCTGATGCTGAAACAATTTTTGTTCCATCTGGACTATATGAGGCTGACCTAACACTATCAATATGCCCTGTTAAGGTCTTTAAACATGTGCCTGTATTTGCATCCCAAATCTTTACGGTATTGTCCAATGATGCTGAAATTATTTTTGTGCCGTCTGGACTATATGAGGCTGAACTAACACCAGCAGTATGCCCTGTTAAGGTTTGTAAACATGTACCTGTATTTGCATCCCATATCTTTATGGTATTATCCCATGATGTTGAAACAATTTTTGTGCCGTTTGGACTATATGAGGCTGACCTAACACCAGCATTATGCCCTGTTAAGGTTTGTAAACATGTGCCTGTATTTGCATTCCATATCTTTAAGGTATTATCATCTGATGCTGAAACAATTTTTGTTCCGTCTGGACTATATGAGGCTGAATTAACAAAATTAGTATGCCCTGTTAAGGTTTGTAAGCATGAGCCTGTATTTGCATCCCATATCTTTATGGTATTATCCCATGATGCTGCTGAAACAATTTTTGTGCCATCTGGACTATATGAGGCTGAATTAACATAATTAGTATGTCCTGTTAAGGTTCTTAAACATGAACCCGTATTTGCATTCCATATCTTTACGGTGTTATCACCTGATGCTGAAACAATTTTTGTTCCGTCTGGACTATATGAGGCTGAACTAACATCATCAGTATGCCCTGTTAAGGTTTGTAAACATGAGCCTGTATTTGCATCCCATATCTTTAAGGTATTATCCCACGATGCTGAAACAATTTTTGTTCCGTCTGGACTATATGATGCTGAAACAACCCAATCAGTATGCCCTGTTAAGGTTTGTAAACATACAAAGGAGAGTTCTGGAATTTCTTCTTCGGTTGTGAAAGTTTTAACGTTACCATAAGATGTTCCTGCTTCGTTTGTGATGTATGTTCTAAACTTATAATTTGTGTTATCATTAAGATTTGTTAATGCTTTACTAAGAGTAGTTCCGCTTGCAGTAGTTGTGTAGTTTTGAACGCCCGATGTGGTTAATGTAAAGTTGCTTACGTTTCCTTGATATAAGAGAAATCCTACTGTATAGTTAGTTGAATTTCCTGTGCTATTGAGAACGCCATTTAATGTGGCAGTTGTAGTTGTTATATTTGTGGCATTATTTGTTGTTACTTGACCTTGCGTTACTGCTACTTCGGTTGTAAAAGTCTTTACTGTTCCATAACTTGTTCCTGCTTCGTTTGTGATATATGCTCTAAACTTATAAGTTGTTGAAGCGTTGAGATTAGTTACTGTTTTAACGAATATACTTTTTGAATTAGGGACTTCAAAATTTTGTACGCCCGATGTGGTTAATGTAAAGTTGTTTGAACTTCCTGTATACAAGATAAATCCTATTGTATAGTTAGTTGAATTTCCTGTACTAACAAGGTCTCCTCTTAATTTAGCCTCTGAAGATTTTATTTCTATGGCATCTTTTGTTGTTACTTCGCCTTGTGTTATTCCTGTTTCGGTTGTGAAATTTTTTACTGCTCCGTAACTTATGCCTGCTTCGTTTTTGATATAGGCTCTAAACTTATAATTTGTGGAAGAGGTGAGTGAGGTTATTGTTTTACTGAAAGAATTTTCGCTAACGCTTGCTACATAGCTTGTTACACCGTTTGTGGCTGTTGTAAAGTCGCTTTCACTTCCTGTGTACAAGAGAAATCCTACTTCTACGCTGTCTGAATTTCCTTTACTAACGATTTCTCCACTTAATTTAACGGAATTTTCTGTTATATCTGTGGCTACGTTTGTTATTACTTCGCCTAATTCTATTGGAATAACTACTTTATTCGCTTCTACAAAGGTTTCTTCGCAGGCGGAGAGCGTGAGTGCGAAAATTATTATAAGGATTTGATATATTTTATGCCTAATCATTTGTTTTTCCTCTTTGACTTAGGACATAAAAAAGTCGTGAACTTTTTCTTATTCCAGTGTCTGAGGTTCCGCAATACCCAACAAATCAAAATAAGTAAAGCTCACGATAATCATCGCGAGCGTTTACTGCTTTACTATGATTTGTTGTTTGAAATTTTGCGGATTTCAGACACTAAAAATTAAGCATTAAACGCTTTTTTACGTCAATATTTTAAAATTTTTCTTCGTTTTTTACACTTTTTTATTCGTTTTCCATTCGTTTTGCAAAGGTAAAACATTTTTTGAGAACGACAAAAAAAATCTAAATGCCTTTCCGTTTTTTTACCCCTTAGGTTAATTTTCTTACCAAAAGGAAGTAAGAAAATTAACCTAAGGGGTAATATTATTACCATTAAGTGGTAAATATTTTACCTCTAAGAATTATTTTTTTAAAACTAAGAATTATTTTTTTAAAACAAAGAATTATTTTTCTAAAACTAAGAATTATTTTTTTAAAACAAAGAATTATTTTTCTAAAACTAAGAGTTATTTTTCTAAAACAAAGAAAGGCTGCAAGGAAATCCTCACAGCCTAATGTATATGCTTAAAAGAAATTGTTTTTTCTTATTCTTCTGAGCAAACTTTCGCACACATAAATTCTCTATTCATACGTGCTATGTTGCTACGCTTGATTTGTTTTGGACATTCTGCCTCACAAGCGTAAGTATTTGTACAGTTTCCGAAACCTAATTCGTCCATTTTCGCAACCATTGCTTGAACTCTTCTTGCTGCTTCTGGCTTTCCTTGTGGAAGAAGTGCAAGTTGTGATACTTTTGCTGAAACGAACAACATTGCTGATGCGTTTTTACATGCTGCAACGCAGGCTCCACATCCTATACAAGCGGCTGCGTCCATTGCTTCGTCTGCATTTTTCTTTGGAATAGGAATTGCGTTTCCGTCAGGCACTCCTCCTGTTGTTACAGATACGTATCCGCCTTCTTGAATTATCTTATCGAAAGCTGTTCTATCTACAACTAAATCGCGAATTACAGGGAAAGGTCTTGCTCTCCAAGGTTCAATAACAATTGTGTCGCCATCTTTGAATCTTCTCATGTGTAATTGACAAGTTGTTACGCCATCATCCGGTCCGTGAGGACGTCCGTTGATGTATAATCCGCACATTCCGCAAATTCCTTCACGACAATCGTTGTCGAAACAAACAGGGTGTGATAATTTATCTACTAATTGTTCGTTTAATATGTCCAACATTTCTAAGAAAGAACAGTCGGGCGAAATATTTTCTACTTTATAGGTTTCAAAGCGTCCTTTTGCTCTTGCATTTTCTTGACGCCAAATTTTCAAGGTTAAATTCATTTTACTTGTAATTTCTTTGTTGAACTTTAATAAACTCGTAATTTAATTCTTCTTTATGTAATTGTGGTTCGTTTCCTTCACCTTGGTATTCCCAAGCTCCAACATACATAAATTGTTCATCGTTTCTCTTTGCTTCTCCTTCTTCTGTTTGATGTTCTTCACGGAAGTGTCCTCCACAACTTTCTTCTCTGTGTAAAGCATCTTTTGCCATAAGTTGTGCAAGTTCAATATGGTCAGAGAATCTCAATGCTTTTTCTAATTCTGGGTTCATTGAAGAAGTATCTCCTGTGATTCTAACATTCGCCCAGAAGTCTTCTTGCAACGCTTTGAGCATTGGAATTGCTTCTTGTAAGCCTTGAGCTGTTCTTCCCATACCAACTTTATTCCACATTATGTGTCCTAATTCTTTTTGGAAAGTATCTACACTCTTATTTCCTTTTATTGACATTAGCTTTTCTATTTTTGCTGCTACTGCTTTTTCTGCTTCGTCAAATTCTGGAACAGTTGTTGGTATTGGTTGAGAATAAATTTCTTTTGAAAGGTAATTTTGAATTGTGTAAGGCAAAACGAAGTATCCATCTGCTAAACCTTGCATCAATGCAGAAGCACCTAAACGGTTTGCTCCGTGATCTGAGAAATTTGCTTCACCTGCTGCAAATAATCCTTCGATTGTTGTTTGTAATTCATAGTCTACCCATAATCCTCCCATTGTATAGTGAACAGCAGGATAAATCATCATTGGTGTTTCGTAAGGATTTTGTGCTGTAATTTTTTCATACATTTGGAATAAGTTTCCATATCTTGCTTCTACTTTGTCTTTTCCAAGACGTTTGATTGCAGAAGAAAAATCAAGATATACGGCTTGACCTGTTCCTACGCCATAACCTGCATCGCATCTTTCTTTTGCTGCTCTTGATGCTATATCTCTTGGCACTAAGTTACCAAATGCAGGATAACGTCTTTCCAAATAGTAATCTCTGTCCTCTTCTTTTATATCTGTTGGTTTAAGTTTTCCTGCTCTGATTGCTTCTGAGTCTTCTATTTTCTTAGGAACCCAAATTCTTCCGTCATTACGTAAACTTTCACTCATAAGAGTTAATTTTGATTGATAGTCTCCGTGAACTGGAATACAAGTTGGGTGAATTTGAACATAACAAGGATTTGCAAAACATGCACCTTTTTTGTAGCATTGCCAAGCTGCTGAACCATTTGAGTTCATTGCGTTTGTAGAAAGGAAATAAACGTTTCCATATCCTCCTGTTGCTACAATTACTGCGTGGCCAAACCAACGTTCTAATTTACCTGTTTGTAAATCTCTTGTGATAATTCCGCGTGCTTTGCCGTCTACTAAGACTACGTCCATCATTTCTTTTCTTTCGTACATCTTTACGGTTCCGGCTTTTATTTCTTTAGAAAGCGCAGAGTAAGCTCCTAATAATAATTGTTGACCTGTTTGTCCTTTTGCATAAAAGGTACGACTTACTTGTGCTCCACCAAATGAACGGTTATCAAGCATTCCTGCATAATCTCTTGCGAATGGAACGCCTTGTGCAACACATTGGTCAATTATACTATTACTTACTTCTGCTAAACGATAAACGTTTGCTTCTCTTGCACGATAGTCTCCTCCTTTTATGGTGTCGTAGAAAAGTCTTCCTACGCTATCGCCATCATTTGGATAGTTTTTTGCTGCGTTTATACCACCTTGTGCTGCGATTGAGTGAGCACGACGAGGTGAGTCTGAGATGCAGAATATTTTTACATTGAATCCTAATGCTCCTAATGAGGCTGCTGCTGAGGCTCCTGCTAAACCTGTTCCTACAACAATGACATCTAATTTTCTTTTATTGGCAGGATTTACTAACTTTTGGTCTGCTTTATATTTTGTCCATTTCTCGCTAAGTGGTCCTTGCGGAATTTTGGAATTAAGTGTTACCATGTTATTTCTTTTCTTTTAATTGTTTATTTTTATTTATTTACAGAACATTACAAACAATGGAACTATGGCAAAACCTAACGGAACTATAATTGCATAGCCTGCTGCTAAATATTCTATTGCTTTGTTATATTTTCTGTGATTTAAACCAAATGTTTGGAATATTGAATTGATTGCATGGAATAGGTGAAGTCCTAATACGATCAATGATAATAAATATATTACAAAATACAATTTATCTTTGAATAATTTATTACACATTGTATAAAAGTCTGGTTCATATTCTGTAAAGTCTTTTCCTGCGTATAAAGCAACTTCTTCTTTTGTTAAAGTTATCAATTCTTCACCATCTTTTGATAATTTTTCTGATGGTTGTCCTGTTTGCATAATTTGAAGGAAAGGCATATATTCTAATTGCAATTCCATCATTTTTTCTTGTGCGGCTTCTTGACTTAGTTTACCGTTCATTACTTGTTCTTGAATGTCGGTTACTTTGTCATTCAAGTGAGTTTGTATATCTTCTACCTCAATTGTGTAAGTGTCGCTATCATCGGCAACAACGATTCCAAACTTCACAAAGTAGAAGTTTATGAAGTGAATTACCAAAAACGCAAAAACAACTCCTCCTGTGTAGATCATCCATTTTGAACCTGCGTGTGTCTTTGTTTTTGAGGCAACTGCATATCCAACAGGTCTTGCTTTCTTGTTTTCGATTGTTAATAAAATTGCCACAACTACGTGAACCAAAATACTAAGTATCAAGATAACTTCAAATATCTTGACAATCCAGTTTGTTCCCATAAAGTGGCAAACATTTCTGTACCATTCACCTCCGTCTTCTCTTAGAATACAAAGGTTTAGTCCCATGTGCATTGGTAAAAACAGCAATAAAAATGCCCCAACCGATGCAATGGTAATCTTTTTTGTGATTGATGCTAATTTAACTAAACTCATTTCTTTTTATTTTTTATTATTATTTATTTTTTTCTAAGAATAATTTTGCAAAAGTATGAATTTTTCTAAGAAAAACGAAAATATTATGAATAAACTTCCATTAAACATTGTTCACAATCAAACTTTAATCGGTATTTATGATTGTTGTCTTTTAGGAAAAGTTCACCTTGATATTCTTTTTTAATGGTATGACGTTTTAAACATTGACCTAAGTTGTATCTTATGCAGTTTCTTGAACGCATAAGACAGATTTCACCTTGTTTCATCTGCTTTTCTAAGGCGTATTCTTTTATTTCAACTCCCTTATTTGCATAAAAAGCCTTTGATTCTTCATTACTTACGTTTTCAGTATAATCAACTGTTTCTTTAATATAAGGAATAGAAAAATCTATTTCACGTTGTTTTGCTCTTGAATAAGAATTTAGTATTTCTTCTTGCAAAGAATCCAAAATATCTCTTCGCAAAGAATTAAGAAAAGACGCAGGAAAGAAATATTCCTCTTGACAATTATAGGTAAAGCTATCTAACTCAAAAACAGTGTCTCCCATTTTTGAAAATTTTTCCTTTGTTTTTGAAAAAAAATCCTTTGATTTTTTTAATTTTTCCTTTGAATTAAAAAAATATTTCTTTGATTTTTTTCCGCATTTATCTGACGCTTCTATGTAGTTGTCTGACAAGGTAATATCAACTTTAAGTTTTCTAACTGATTTTCCGCTGAGTTGTTTTTCAAAAACAATGTCTTTGTTCCTGAAAATCTTAGTTCCTTTTTTCAGATTAAGCGATTTATTGATTTTTATTTGATTTCCAGCATAAGCATTAACTAAAAAACCATCGCTAATGCCGTTTTCATCTATTGCAATCAATCCATCGGAAGGAGAAAATACCTCATCAGTTTTTAATATTAATGTATTACCTTTTGATTGCAAGACTTCACCAACATATTTTCCTATGCTTTTTGTTGTATCTATGTTTCCTGTCGTTTCTTTTCTTTCATTAAGATAAAAACTCGTATATCCACGATTAAAACTCTTGTCTATATCGGTTTGAAACTCTTGTGTAACCTCTCCAAAGGAAGATCGAGTGTATTGAGGATTGTTTTCTATAAATTCATTCAATAGTTTATTGTAGTAAGAAGTTACATTCTTTACATAAGTTATATCTTTGAGTCTTCCCTCTATTTTAAAACTACAAACACCTGCCTTAATCATCTCTGTTAAATAAGCAGATGCGTTGAAATCTTTTGTAGATAATAAGTATTTATCTTTTTTTAAGACTTTGCCTTCTTGATTTATAAGGTCGTATCTTGATCTGCACGATTGAGAGCATACACCTCTATTTCCGCTTCTTTGAGTTTGATAAAGCGAAAGATAACATTGTCCACTAATTGAACAACACAAAGCTCCGTGAATAAAAGCTTCTAACTCAACCTCAGGACAAAATTCGTGCATTCTACGAATTTCTTTAAGAGAAAACTCTCTTGGTAAAACAACTCTATCAATACCTGTGTCGTAAAGAAACTTTAATTTTTCTTTTGTAAAACAATTCATCTGTGTTGAGGCGTGCAGTTGAATCGGAACGCTCAAAAACTGCAAGTAAGCCATATCTTGCACAATTATTGCATCTACTTTTGCTTCATAAAGTTCTTTTACAGCTTGTTTTGCAACACTTAGCTCCTCATCAAGCAAAAGAGTGTTCATTGTAACATAGACTCTTGCTCCGAAAAGGTGAGCATAATCCACTGTTTTCTTAATATCTTCAAGCGAATTAGTCGCTACGTTTCTTGCTCCAAACTTTTCGTAACCTATATAAACAGCATCGGCTCCACAATCAATAGCCGCCTTTGCTATCTCATAGTTTCGTGCAGGAGAAAGTAATTCTAATTTTCGTTTTTCCACCCTATCGCAACTCGTTTCTATACATTTGTATAGTTTTTTCTAAGCCATAGTAAAGTGCATCGCTGATTAAAGCGTGTCCTATTGAGACTTCCAAAAGATTTGGAATATTTTCTTGAAAATAACGAAGGTTTTCTAAATTTAAATCATGACCTGCATTCAATCCCAAGCCGACTTCTTGTGCTGTTTTAGCGGCTATTATAAATTTTTCAATGGCTTGTTGAGGATTATTAGGATATTGAGCAGCGTAAGACTCAGTATAAAGTTCTACTCTATCGGCTCCACAAAGTTTTGCACCCTTTACCATTTCACTATCTGCTTCTACAAAAACTGAAACCCTACTTACTTTTTTTAAGCGAGCGATAATCTCTTTTAATTGTTCAGCATATTTAATCGTATCCCAACCTGCATTTGAAGTTAAAACATCTGGAGCATCAGGAACTAAGGTTACTTGTGCAGGTTTTATATCTTCTATCAGTTTCATAAAGGTTTCCGATGGGTAACCCTCTATATTAAACTCCGTTTTAACGACTTGTTTCAGTTCATAAACGTCTTTATATCTTATATGTCTTTCATCTGGTCTTGGATGAACAGTTATGCCTTGTGCTCCAAAGCTTTCGCAGTCTATTGCTACTGGAATAAGATTTGGAATATTACCTCCTCGTGCGTTTCTAATGGTTGCAACTTTGTTTATATTAACACTTAGATTTGTCATAAAGCTTTATCATTTTGAACTGCAAAGTTATAAAAATAAAGCAAAGAAATAATTTTTTAACGTAAAATATTATTACCTTTGCAAATAATTTTAATAGAATAATAATGACATTTGAGCAAATAGGTCTTTGTCCCGAATTGTTAAAATGTGTAAAGGATTTGGGGTTTGAAACAGCAATGCCGGTACAAGAACAAGTTATTCCTACCTTGTTAGAAAAGGATTGTAATCTTATTGCACTTGCACAAACCGGAACAGGAAAAACAGCCGCTTTTGGTTTACCTTTGATTGAAAAACTTAACTATAAAAACAATAACACTGAGGCTCTGATAATTTGTCCTACAAGAGAACTTTGTATTCAAATAACTAACGATTGTAAAAAATACGCTAAATACATTCCTTCTTGCACTGTGGTTGCTACTTATGGAGGTGCAAGCATTGAAATGCAGATTAGGGAACTGAAAAAAGGAGCAAAAATTATTGTTGCAACCCCGGGAAGAATAAATGATTTGATTGACAGAGGTAAAGTTGATATTTCTACAATAAGATACCTTGTTTTAGACGAAGCAGACGAGATGTTAAATATGGGATTCAAAGAAGATTTGGACTCTATCTTAGAACACACACCACAAGATAAACACACACTGCTTTTTTCTGCCACAATGCCCGAAGAAGTTGAAGAAATCGCAAGTAATTATATTGAAAATCCGATTAGGATCCAAATAGGAGAACGCAATCAAGGCTCAAATAATGTCAGACATTTTTATTATTTAGTACATGCCAAAGATCGCTATCTTGCTCTCAAAAGAATAGCAGATTATTATCCCGATATATATGCAATAATCTTTTGTCGCACAAAGGTAGAGACACAAGAAGTTGCCGATATGCTTATAAGAGATGGATATAATGCAGATTCACTTCACGGCGACCTTTCTCAAGCACAGCGAGATCATGTAATGAGTCGTTTTAGACTTAGAAACATTCAAATGCTTGTTGCAACAGACGTAGCCGCACGAGGATTAGACGTTAGCAATCTTACACACGTAATAAATTACAACCTACCTGATGAATTAGAACAATACGTTCACCGTTCAGGACGTACAGGTAGAGCCGACAAACAAGGAATCTCTATTGCAATTCTTAATCTTAGAGAAAAACATAAAATAAAAAATATTGAAAAACTCATACAAAAAACCTTTGAAAAGGCAGAAATTCCGACCGGAAAGCAGGTTTGTCGTAAGCAGTTATTCAATATGATAAATAAGTTAGAGAGTGTAATTGTCAATGAAGAGGAAATAGAAGATTTTATACCAGAGGTAATTGCTAAATTAAGTTGGCTAAGCAGAGAAGAATTGATAAAGAAATTCGTTTCTGTGGAATTCAACCGTTTTTTAGAGTATTACAAAGACGCTCCTGACTTAAATGTTGATGAAACCAAGCAAGAAAAAGAAAAAAAGAAAACAGACAAGAAAAAACTCGCAGATAAAAAAGGAGAATTTACTCGTTTATTTATCTCACTTGGCAGAAAAGACAGAATTGTTCCGCAAAGAATAATAGGTTTAATTAACGACTATTGTCCAAACATGAGAGTTGAAATAGGAAAAATTGATATTCTTGACAATTTCTCTTACATTGAAGTTTCAACACAAGATGTTAATGATGTACTTTTTGCATTTGAAGACAAATTCTATAAAGGCAGACCTTTGACACTTGAACTTGCTCAAGCTAAAAAGCCAAATAAAAAAGAAAAATCAAACAATAGAAACAGTAAAAAAAATAATAAAAAAAATAAAAGATAGAAATGGCACATTTAATCTCTCCTTCGTTGCTTTCAGCCAACTTCTGCAATTTGGAAAACGACATAAAAATGTTAAATGATAGTCAAGCAGATTGGTTACACGTTGATGTAATGGACGGAGTCTTTGTCCCAAATATTTCTTTTGGACAACCCGTAATCAAACATATTAAAAAAATTGCAAAAAAGCCTCTTGACGTACATTTAATGATTGTTGAGCCAGACAAATTCTTTGAAGATTATAAGAATTGTGGAGCAGATATTATAACCGTTCACTACGAAGCTTGCACACATCTTCATCGTTCGCTTAGCAAAATAAGACAACTTGGAATGAAAGCAGGAGTTGTTTTAAATCCTCATACACCTATTTGTGTATTAGAAGATATTATTCAAATGTGTGATTTAGTTCTTTTGATGAGTGTTAATCCTGGATTTGGAGGACAATCATTTATTGAAAACACTTACAGCAAAATAAAAACATTAAAACAACTTATAGAAAAAAAGAACCCAAATTGTTTAATAGAAATTGATGGCGGGGTAAATACTTCAAACTATAAAAAATTAATAGAAGCAGGAGCAGATATTTTAGTTGCAGGTAATGCTGTTTTTGCATCAGAAAACCCTATTGAAACAATAAAACAATTAAAAACAATTTAAAATGGGATTGTTTAATTGGTTAAAAAAAGACAACAACAGCTCAAATGGAGTAGATTTATCTCTACTTCATACCGATATTCATTCTCATTTAATTCCAGGTATTGACGATGGATCTCCTGACATGGAGACTTCTGTTGCTCTATTAAAGGAATTAGAAACTCTTGGTTATAAAAAAATCATCACAACACCACATGTAAAAACCGAATACTTTCAAAACGATATTAATCAATTCGATGATTTATGTGAAAGGCTAAGAAGAGCCGCTCGTTTTGAGGGAATAAAATTGGATATAGAGGTTGGTGCAGAGCATTTATTAGATGAGGGTGTTAATCAAAAGATAAAAAACGCTCAATTTAAGACCTTTGGAGACAATTACCTATTAATAGAACTTCCTTTCTTGATTCCGCCATTTGGATTAGATGGATATATTTTTGAGTTGCAGTTAGCAGGATACAAACTCATTCTTGCACACCCCGAACGTTATCTTTATTGGTTTAATGACTTCAATCAATTTATTCGTTTAAAAGATAGTGGAGTTTTATTTCAAGCAAATATTATTTCTTTGGGAAATTACTATGGCAAAGAAGTATATAATTTAGCAAAAAAATTGATTGACAACAATATGATAGAACTTCTTGGAACAGATACTCACTCTCAAAAACATATTGAGGCTATTCGTAAATCTTGTTCAAGCAATTTATTAAAAAAATTATTAGAATCAGGTAAAATTATAAACAAAGAATTTTAAAATATGACAGCATTAGAAGCCATATCACCGATTGACGGTAGATATTCAAGACAAACAAAAGATTTAGCAAAGTATTTTTCAGAAGCATCTTTGATAAAATATAGAGTAAAAGTAGAAATAGAATATTTCATAGCGTTATGTGAATTGGGATTACCACAATTAAGCGGTTTTGACAAGAAAAAATTTGATGATTTACGCAAAATCTACATTGATTTCACAATTGATAACGCTAATCAAATAAAAGAAATCGAAAAAATCACAAATCATGATGTTAAGGCAGTAGAATATTTTATCAAACAACGCTTTGACGAAATGAATATCGCACAATTCAAAGAATTTATTCACTTTGGACTAACCTCACAAGACATAAATAACACATCAGTTCCTTTAAGCCTTAAAGATTGTCATCAAGAAACTTTTATACCTCTTTTAAATAGTGTTGTAGAGTTAATATCTGAAAAAGCAAAAGAATGGAAAACCGTTCCAATGCTTGCACACACTCACGGACAACCTGCATCACCAACTTTATTAGGCAAAGAAATGCAAGTATTTGTTTATCGTCTTGAACAACAACTTGCTTATTTTAAAGTAATTCCTTTCTCTGCAAAATTTGGAGGAGCAACCGGAAACTTTAATGCTCACAACATTGCATTTCCTCAATATGATTGGGTAGAATTTGCAAATAATTTCTGTGCAACTATTGGTTTGGAACGTTCACTTTACACAACACAAATAGAAAATTACGACCATCTTGCAGCATATTTTGACAATATAAGAAGAATCAATATAATCCTTATGGACTTCTGTAAAGATATGTGGCAATATATATCAATGGAATACTTCAAACAAAAAATAAAAGAAGGAGAAGTAGGAAGCAGTGCAATGCCTCATAAAGTTAATCCAATAGACTTTGAAAATGCAGAAGGAAACTTAGGAATTGCAAATGCAATATTTGAACATCTTTCAATGAAACTGCCTATTTCTCGTCTTCAAAGAGATTTAACTGACTCTACCGTAAGCAGAAACATCGGAGTTCCTTTGGCTCACACAATCATTGCTTTAAATTCTATAATTAAAGGAATGAATAAACTAATCTTAAACCAAGAAGCATTGGAAAGAGACTTAGAAAACAATTGGGCAGTTGTAGCAGAAGCACTTCAAACCATTTTAAGAAGTATGAATTACCCTAATCCATACGAAACACTTAAAGCCTTAACACGCACAAACTCTAAAATAAATCAACAAACAATAGCAGAATTTATTGAAACTCTTGACATAGACCAAGAAACAAAAGAAAGAATGCGACAAATAACGCCTTCTAACTATGTAGGTGTTTATGGCAAATAAAGAATACAAAAACTTTACAAAAAATAACTTAAAGCCATACACAGGGAGCATAATATTATTTTTTGCTCTCATGTGTATGGCAACTTTATTCTCTATCGCTTCAATTCTTTCGGTTAGTAATTTTCTGCAAATTCTTTTTGACACTCCAACCGATGCAGTAGAAAATCCCTCACAATTAGAAGT
This sequence comes from uncultured Bacteroidales bacterium, assembly GCA_937876865.1. GTDB lineage: Bacteria > Bacteroidota > Bacteroidia > Bacteroidales > P3 > Onthomorpha. Next base: position 72,903 of record CALEFF010000028.1, read on the forward strand.
AATTCTCAACAAAGTATATGATTATTGCCTATCATTTGGAAAACATAAAGCACTTTGGCTTTTTGCAGCAATAATTTTTGTAATCTATTTTCTAAAAGACCTCTTCACCTATTTAGCCTCATACTTTATTGGCTCTACACGCAACAAAATCATACGCAATATAAGAAATCGTTTATTTGAACAATTCTCCACTCAAACAATAGGCTTTATCTCTAAATACAAAAAAGGAGATTTACTCTCACGTGTTAGTAACGACATAACAGAATATGAACAAAACGTTTTACAATCTCTACAAACCCTAATAGTTAATATAATCAGCGTAATATTATACTTTTCTGTTCTTCTATATATTGACTATAAAATAACATTACTTGTTTTGCTTGTCTTCCCTCCTGTTGCGGGCATAGTATCTTTCTTTTCTCGCAAACTAAAACGCAGTTCCAAGCACATGCAACAAAAATCATCTCACCTAACCTCTATATTAGAAGAAACAATTTCCTCATTAAGAATAATCAAATCATTCAATGCAATTGAGGAAATGAACAATAGATTCAGAAGTTTCAACACATCTTACACACGACTACGCAACAAAATCAACAGAAGAGTAAACTTAGCCTCACCTCAAAGCGAATTCTTTGGCAATTGCTTAGTAATAGGGATTCTTTTAGTAGGTGCTCGCAACGTAATCTGCTCCCCTGTTCTTATGAGTGCAGATATGTTTATAGTTTACCTTATAATATTTTCACTACTCATTAAACCAGCAAAAGACATATCGACATCTTTCTACAATATCAAAAAAGCCGATGCAGCAAAGAATAGAATATGCGAAATAATCTATGCTAACAACACCATAATTGAACCAGAAAATCCTATTAACTTAGAACAAATAAATCAAGGCATAACAATAAAAAACTTAAACTTTGCCTACGAAAAAACACCCGTACTAAACTCAATAAATATCTTCTTCAAAAAAGGAGAAAACACTGCAATAGTTGGAGCATCGGGTTCGGGAAAAAGTACATTGATTGACCTAATCATGAAATTCTATAACACAGAAGAAAACACTATATTCTTTGACGATATTCCCATTAACAAAATAAGGTCAAGCCAAGTAAGAAAACACATAGCAATTGTTACACAAGAGACAATCCTTTTTAACGACTCTGTAAAAAACAACATATCATTTGGAGACAATTCATTCAGCGAGGAAGAAATAATTTCAGCAGCAAAAACTGCCAATGCACACGAATTTATCACCAAACTACCACAAGGATACGAGACAATAATTGGCGATAGAGGCTCTACACTTTCAGGAGGTCAAAGACAAAGACTTGCAATTGCAAGAGCAATTCTAAGAAAATGCGAAATCCTAATCTTAGACGAAGCAACCTCTGCCCTTGACACCATTTCCGAACATTATGTGCAAGAAGCAATCAACAATCTCTCAAAACAAAAAACAATTATCACCATAGCACATCGTCTATCCACCATAAAAAACTGTGATAAAATAATTGTAATGGACAAAGGCTTTGTAAAAGAAGTCGGAACGCATAATGAGTTAATTGCAAAAAAAGGAATATATCACCAACTCTGCAAACTACAAGAATTAAACTAAGAAATATTTTATTTAATCAATAATATAAGAAAGCGTTTCGCTTGATTGTGTGGTGCAAAGTCTTACTCTATCTTCTCTTAGTCCACTTTTCAAAAGATATTCTTTCACTTGTGTGGTTTCTTCTTCTTTTCCCAAGAGTTGTATTCTCAATCGTGGATTTTCTTTCAAGTATTGAACAAATTCATCTAAGAATAACCTATCATTTTCCAAAGGATAAACCTCTGAACTTTGCAACATTTTAATTTCTATCGAAAGGCTATCTAAATCTTTTGGCACTTGAATTGCTTTACAACAAAAAGCGTATGAGGGTTTATCTATTTTAATAAGATATTTATCTGTTGGCATAAGAGCAAGAAGAGTTTCCTCTTTATCGGAAGGCGTATAATAACTCACACTTGCATTTTCTGTTAAGTTAATTACATCTATCTTGCAGTTATATGCAGGCATTTGCTTATCAATGAGCGAAAGATTTAACAGATGTACACTTTTTGCTCGGCATTTCTCTGGCAATTCATAAAAAACTATATTATAATTTTTCGCAATTGAATCCCACTGCGAGCGATATGCTGTTTTGCCATCTTTTTTAAGCATTATTTCGTTTTCATTTCCTTCTGTGTTTATTTCTTGCCCTATATTTAATGGCTCTTTCATTGTTATCTCATTCAAATTGATATAAAACAAATCTTGCCCACCAAATCCTTTCCAACCGTTTGAAGAAAAATAAAAACTATTATTGTCAGGGTGAAGATAAGGTGAATATTCATTAAGAGGAGTATTTACTCTCTTTCCAAGATTAGTTGGTTTGAGCCAACTACCGTTTTTACTTTTATGCGTAACCCAAATATCATAGCCTCCTTGTCCCGAATTTCTATCAGAAGAGAAATAAAGAGTGTTTCCATCAACCGTTATAAAAGGATCAATCTGATTAGCCGTTGATAGATTGACTATATTGCCAATATTTTCTGGCTCCGACCAAACTCCATCTAACGATTTAGAACAATAAATCTGATACTTGCCTGTCGTTTTATCCATAAAGGAAAGATACATCTGCTTTTTATCGGCAGTCATTGAGACTTTTGTAGGTCTATTCAAAGTATTTTCCAATTCTCTTATTGAAAAGCCCTCATCAAACTCCCAAATCTCTAAATCTTCATCATATTCTTTAACGGCTTGGCATAAAACCTCTTTTGTAATGAAAGAAGTTTGTTGATAAAAGCTTTCTTCATTTTTTGATCTCTGCTTTACCTTTCTTACAAACAAGATTGTTTGTTCATCAAGCGAAAGAAAAGGCTTTGTTTCATCTTGCTCGGTAGATATTCTCTCTATTTTATTTGCTAAAAAGGGGTATTTATCTTTTTCCGACAAGGAAAGAAATTCACACCATTTGATATAGTTAATCGCAGTTGTTTGCATTTTGGAATAATTGTTATCATGAATGGTTTCATCTAAAAATCTCTCAAAACAAACAACAGCCCTATCAAATCTATTATAAGAATAGTCTATCACTCCCAAATAATAAAACATCAAAGGGTGAGAATAGTCCGAACAAATCTCTTTTACCAAAGGAAAATACTTTTCTATCATTTTCGTATTATCCCTTGCAACGCCTATCATTCCCATTAAAAAATATGGACTTGCAAAATCGGAGTCGTTTTCTATTAACTCCTTTAACAAAGGGAATGCCTTATCTAATTTTCCGTCTTTATAGTAGGAATAAGCCTTTTTAAATTGTTTCTTAGACTCTGCATCAATTTCTTCGGCACAAGCATCATATTTCTCAACTATATCTTGCTGAGAATAACTAAGGGTTGAAACAAGCAATAAGAAGAAAAAAATGAAGAGTTTTCTCATTTTAAATCATTGTTTCCATAGCCATTTTCATTCCATCGACCAAAGAATTGACAAATTTCTCCAAAGGCTTTTTCACCATCATTGCAATCATTGGATTAGCGTCAAGTTCCATTTTCACAATCACCTTTGTAACGTATGGCTCTACTCTTTCAAATTCAAAAATGATTAAAAAATTCAACGGCATTGAACTTGGAACATCCGTATCGTTTGAAATCGTGATTGATTCGTTTGGAAGTCTTGAAATTATTTTAAGACCCATATCAGTCATTCCCTTAATTGTAAAAGAACAACGGTCTTGTGTTGCCTTGAAATTTTCTATTTTATCATTTGCAACCATAGAAAAATGAGTAAAGTCTGCTAAATATTCATACACAAACTCAACATTTCTCTTTATCTCTACCTTTTTACTTTCTATCTTAACCATAAATCTTATATAAAAAAGGCGTTACTCCTTTACATAACGCCTATTTATCAAAAAACAAAAACATTAACAATTAACCATTCATTCTTTTTTCGCTCCATTCTTCCGGATTTTTTCTCCACTCAGACAAAGAATCCAAATCTTCTGCTCTTATGAAGTTTTCTTCCGCTGCTAAATCAATTAGAGTGTGATAATCAGTTATTGTACTTAGGCTTACACCCGCTTGTTCAAAGGCTTGTTTTGCTACATCTAAGTTGTAAGTAAAGATTGCTGCCATTCCTTTTACTTGACAACCGTTTGCTCTAAGTGCTTCAACGGCTTGTAAACTACTTTTACCTGTTGAAACCAAATCTTCAATAACTACAACTGACTGACCTTCCTTTATATCACCTTCTATTTTGTTTTGTAATCCGTGAGCCTTTTCACTTGGACGTACATAAACAAAAGGTTTTCCTAAATCTTGCGCTACCAACACTCCTTGAGGGATTCCACCTGTTGCAACGCCTGCTATTACATCTACATCTGCAAATAGCTCATTTACAATCGCAACAAATTGTTGGCGAATGAATGTTCTAATTTCTGGATGCGACAAAGTAACTCTATTATCGCAATAAATTGGGCTCTTTCTGCCCGATGCCCATGTGAAAGGATTTTCATTATTCAATTTTATTGCTTTAATTTGCAATAAAAATCGGGCTGCTTGTATGGCTGTCTCTTTATTCATAATCATAATGCAAAGATACGACATTTTCAACAAACACAACAACATTTGCATAACAAATAAATGTTTTGCAGAGCAAGAATCGGCTCAACGAATAGTAATTGAGTGCGATAAAGACAACGTTAATTCAATCAATTTTGCTCAATTTTTTAACGAAAATTACAAAAAAAACGTCCTAATTATCGTAAAAAATTTAGATTTTGAAAAAACTTTTCAACAAATTACTAAAAAAATGATTCATGTTCCTGCTGCGGGCGGTTTAGTCCAAAACGAAAAGGGCGAATATCTATTTATTTTTAGGAATAATCACTTAGACCTTCCAAAAGGTCATCAAGAAGAGGGCGAAAATCTTGAAGTAACCGCAGTAAGAGAAGTAGAGGAAGAAACAGGGCTTAAAGACATCACCTTAGGCGAAAAACTTGGCGTTACATATCATACCTATAAAAGAGAAGGGAAAAGAGAATTGAAAGCAACTCATTGGTATAAGATGTCATCTAAAAGCACCGAGGCACTAACTCCGCAAGAAGAAGAAGGAATTGAAAGAGTAGAATGGTTGAGCGAGGAATATCTTTCAGAGCATAAAAAAGAAATTTATCCAAGTCTTTATCATTTTTTGAGAAAGCATTTAAAGATTTAAAAAAACTCTAAGCTGCTAAACCCCGAAACAGCGTTAAGTGGAGAAAATAAAACCGTTTTCCCTCCACTTAACGCCGAATGCTTGCGATATTTTCAACTTTAAGATTTCTGATTGCAAATTTTTTAAAACCACAAAGTTTCTTTTTCTATCCTATCAAACTCCATTTCGTAATCGT
>CALEFF010000029.1 GCA_937876865.1 uncultured Bacteroidales bacterium
TAAACCTAATGGATTTGATTTAATATAACTATTAATATCTGTTGATACTAAAATTGCAAATCTATCTCCATTTGGCATAGGTGCTACTCCTGTGCCATTAAGTGATGTACGGAAAATGTCTGCTGATAATTGATAAATTGTATCTCCTTCTCCTAAATAAAAACTTGGTGATACTATCCAATATTTTGCATATTCGTATGATAATTCAGCATAGATTCTTTCGCCTCCTACATATGTGTTATATTTCCAACCATTAGAAGTTTGCGATAAGGTACTTGAATGTGTAACTGTATCAGACATTTCTCCTAACATTTGATACCAACACTCGCTTATACCTGTGGAGAATTCCTCTTGCCAAGGAAGTTGAATAATTGTTCCACAAGGGGTTGTTATTTCTTCTTGGGCATAACTTGTTAATTCTCCATTTGAACAAATAACTGCAACTCTTACTTGATAATCTGTGTAATAGTTCAAGTTATTTATTACATAGTAATTTGTATCTATCGTAGCAGCAATAGTCCACTCTGTTTCTGATTGTGTTTTATATTCTATTTGATATTGAACGTTTTCTGTGTTATAGTCATTGAAAGATACTGCTATGGAAGTAGTAGTTAATGTACCTTCTGCATTCTCTAATGTCAAACCTTCAACTCCTCCACAAGTTAATGGAACAATGGAAATATTATCTATTGCTATTGGTGGGTTTGTTCCTCCGCTTGAATTGTTTTTCCAAGCAAATACTATTTTATAAATACCACTTGCATACTGGTGGTCTAAATTGATATTTGCAGTTTGCCACTGAGTTGATTGATTTAATCTTCCTGTAATGCTATAACTTTCACTTGGCAAACTTGTACCTAATTCATAATCCCAAGGTAGAATATATACTTTTGCGTAGTCAACTGTTCCCTCTCCTGCTGCTTTCCAATCAAAAGATAGGTTAAATGCAGGGTATTCTCCAAAGGCAACATTTAATGCTGCATAAGCAACAGTAGAGGCTGTTATAGTATAACTATATCCTGTTCCATCACTTATATACATAGCATTTCCAACTTGTATAGTAGTATCTTCTATATCTGAACCTATTATCCAATTGTTAACATTGTTAAAAGAATTACTAAAAAATTCCCAACCGTTAATGTGTAATGCATTGAAATTTTGTGTATATGGTAAATTTTGTGCTATTGGTAATTCTACTGTTTCTATTTCGGAATATTGACCTGATTCACAATTTGTTTTTACTGCTACATAATAAATACCTGGTGTTAGATTGTTTATTACCACAGGCAAAGAATCGTCTGGATTAACTGAAAATTGTGAAGCTAAGGCTGGATTAAAATTTTGTATTGAATCTGCTTGTCCATAGGCTATTGTCCAACCATATTCATTTGAATTAGACGTATCAAAATCAACACTCATACTTGAAGATGATAGTGCATTGGCTCTTACTCCATAAACGTCTGGACACAATGGATGATTATCAATAGTTAATTCATCTAAATAGAAACTGCTTGTTTTTTCATTTACTACAATAGCAACCCTTGCCTGACCATCAATAGAAGATAAATCTACTTCCATTTTTTTAAAATCTAATGTATTGTGTATGCAATAAACCGTATCTAAAACTTGAAATAAAGATGTATCCCCTAATGAGGTAATATCCTGATCAATTGCATCATAATAATACACTTTAAAATGAGGTAATGCAGTATTTAAAGATGATTTTCTAATTTTGAAAGTCATTCTTTGATTGCCATTAAACTCTATTGCAGGAGTTATTAACCAATCATTATATGTTCCAGAAGTAGCAGAACCTTCAAATCTCAATGAATGATTTCCTTCAGACGAACAATCATTTGAACGTTCAAATCCATAGTATGAAGAAGCCCCATTTACAACCTCCCAACATTTTGGAGAATAATCATCTCCTATATGACCTTGTTCAAGAACAAATTCTTGTTCAAATCCTTCTATTAAAGGAAATTGTATTACCGTTCCACAAGGTGTATTAAATGTATGTATATGCGAATAATCCGAAACTTCTGTTGAAGAACATAATACTTTAACCCTTACAGAATAATTAGATGAAGCATTTAAATCTTCTAACACTACGCTATCTGTTTGTACTTGAATACTTGTCCAATCACCCGTTCCTGTTAGTGAGTATTCTACCACATAAGTTCTTTCTTCATCTGTATTTTCATCTCCAAAATAAATAGTTGCACTTATATTGTCTCCATCGTTTATTTCTGAATAGATTTCAGTTACTCTTCCGCAATTAACCGCTTCAATAGAAATATTATCTACCGCAATAGGAGGATTATGCTCTACAGTATTATCATTTCTCCATAAAAAGACTAAATTGTAAACTCCATTAGCATATTCTCTTGAAAGGACAACTTCTTGTCTTCTCCAATCATTTGCTCCCCCTAATCTATCTGTGATTTCTCCTGAAGTAAGGACCATATTATGATCTAATTGTGTGGTAGTAGGCAACAAAAAGACTTGTAAATAGTCTGAATTCCCTTCTGCAATACCTTTCCAATCAAACGTTAATTTAAATTCTGGTGCATCATTAAATTGAATATATCTTGAAAAATAAACAGTTGAAGTACTATTTCCATCATAGCTATTCGACACCCCATTATCCTCACTAACATACATCGAACCTCCTCCTACATCACCTAAACTTGAATTTATAATATTTCCCCAATGCCATTGATTTGTTTGCGTGCCGTTAAGTATTGTCCATAATTGAGATTCTGCTTGAACATCAAAATTACATACAAAAGGTAATTCAGATACTAATTCTTCATTAGGAAGTGTTGTAAAAGATGTAGTAAAGGCTATACTTTCTTCACCAGAACAAACACTCCATATTTTCATATCATAAGGTGTTATTACATCTAATTGCGACAAGGTAATAGAGTTTGTATTTACAAAAGTTGTATCCCATAACACTTCTGAGGATTTCTTATACGCAACAGCATATTGTTCTACCCCCTCTACTACATTCCAAGTGAAAGTTGCAGATTGGGAAGTAATTTGTTGTGATAAAATTTCTGTTGGAGGATAACAAGAAGCAGAGAAAGGATTGATTTCAAACTTAACATTTGGTCTATTATTCAAAACCATTCTCATAGCACTATTTACTTCCTGAGGATTATTTATAGATATTTCTTGATCTCCTCTATAACAAGTTATTGTTTTGCTACCAACAGAAGAACAAACCGTGAATAATCTAGCATCTGTCCATGTACCTGTATTATTCATATAAGCAACAACAAGATTATTCTCTCCACTATAATCGAAAGGCGTTGTAAAATTGATTGTAACCCAACCTTGAGTAAATGTTACATTTCCTGAATAAACTTGTGTAAGACTGTCTGCTGAAACAAAATCCTCAGGATTTGCAAACACATCTCTATTTACTTCTCCTAAATATATTTGAGAAGAAATAGTCGTAGGCACTTCTGAGTTAAACTTATAGCTTATAGAACTAATTTCTCCTGCCATCAATTCCTCAGAAGAGAAAATTGTTTGAGAATAACTATAACCATAAGTAACATTTATTGGAAGAAAGTCTTCCCCCATACAATTATTACCTATCGTAACAACTGTTTGTGCATTTAATTGTGCTGTTAGTGTTAAAAATAACACTAAAGTCAATAAGAATCTAAATACTTTTTTCATATTTTAACATTTAATTTATTTCAAAATAAAAAAACAAGTAACAAAAGAATCGTTACTTGTTAGAATCTAATTTTTTATTACAATTATCTAAGCCTTATTGTTTGACCGGCTCTAATTTTATTTCCTTTTATATTATTAAGCTGAGCTAATTTTTTTACAGTCGTACCATTTCTTCTTGCAATTGCTCCTAAAGTATCTCCTCTCTTAACTTTGTAATACTTTCCTCCTTTTGAAGATTTAGAATCCGAAGAATTTTTAGCCAAACTATTTCTTTGCGATGAAGGAGTTTTAACCTTTTTGAAGCAATCCTGAGTAAGCATTAAAGTATCACTTATCAAAGAATATGTTTTAAAGTCTATAACTTTTTCAGGATTAATCGCTGCTCCAAGGTAACGTATTTCCAAATGTAAATGTGGACCTGTTGAGCGACCTGTACTTCCTCCCAATCCAAGAATCTCTCCTGCTTTTACATCTTGATTTACCTCTACATTTATTTTTGAAAGGTGTGCATAATAAGTTTCTAAACCATTATCATGACGTATCACAACAAGATTACCGTAGGCACCAGCACGTTTTGCTATTCTAACCTTTCCATCAAACATTACTTTTATCGGATCGCCTGTTCTTAAACCCAAATCAACTCCATAATGCCAACGACGACGTCTTGGTCCAAAACGAGAAGTTACTTTCTTTTCAATAGGACAAGCATAGTATTGTTTATTCTCTTCATTTACCAATTCAATTGGAATTGGCTCTGTTATTGAAGAATAATCAAACCTATTAGTCGTATAATGAACAGAACGAGTATCAAATGTTGCATAAATAATATCATCTTCACTCTCTGCTGCAACATCATCTATCATTCCGTTATTAACAAATTGAATAAAAGAATTATTAAACTTATTTGTATCTTTTACTATTCCTATTGTGTATTGAGAACTTTCTATTTCCACATTGTTTCTATTTCTCATCATTCCACGTTCATGAATTTGAGAAAAACTCATCAATGGAACAAATAATAAACACAAAGATATGAATCTATTAACTTGCTTTCTAAACATAAAATTACTCTTTTTCAGCGTGCAAAAGTACACAATAATTTTTTATCTTGCAAAAAATCAAAGAATTTATTGAACAAAAATAACATTAAAGTGGATTATGTCCACTATCTAAAAGATTATTTATTGTTTTAACAGGCGTAAAAGTTTCCAAAGGCACTTGAACAAAAATAGTTATCCAATTTGCCATTGACCCATTCCATAAACCTGGCAATTCTTGTACTTTTATTTTTTTTGATTGTTGCGATTTTTCAGTAATAAAACCTGTATTATAATCAACAAAGTCAGTTAATTCAAATTTTTCTCCATTAAACCCTTTAACCAAACAAACCAAATCAACAGGATTAAAATGAGTGGAAGAATTAAATATCTCTTTTTGTTTTTTATCCTCCATATCAACCTGAGCAGACTCCACAATTTGCAAAGAAAGTTCGCCATTTTCTTTTTTAATCCAAAAAGGACCTCCTCCAGGTTGCCCTTCATTTTTAACCATTCCGCAAACCCTTATTGGTCTATTAAGAATACTTATCAAATAATCTCGATAAGTTTCTCTATCATTAAAGAATGATAAATCTTTTAACTCAATTGACAGATTTTTTTTGCAAAATAATTTAATTTCAGAAAGAATTGATGTTTCAAAACTTGATTTAGAAAGAATATTCAAATAACAATCTATTTTTTTCTTTAAATCCACCAAAACCCCTGCTAAAACTTTCTTATACTTATATGTAGTATCTTTATACTTATCGTGAATTACATTATCTATATTCTTAATAAAAACAATATCAGCATTTATTTCATTAAGATTTTCTATCAATGCACCGTGTCCTGCTGGTCTAAAAACAATATTTCCTTCATTATCCCTAACCAAACTATTATCTAAATACACAGCAATAGTATCAGTTGAAGATTTTTGTTCAGAAAATTCTATTTCATACTTACAAGAAAATCTATTTTCATATTTTGCTCTCACTCTTTCTAATAGAGAAAAAAACTTTTCTTTATGATTTCCAGAAATAGTAAAGTGTAATCTTACTTTCTTCTCGTTATCCATACAATATTTAGCGGCTTCTACCAAATGTTCTTCAAAAGAAGTACGCACCTCATCATCATATTTATGGAAAACAATAGTTGCCTTAGGACTTTGACCGTAAGAAAGACCTCTATCTTCAAGAATAAGTTCCACTACTTTCAAATAATCTTTCTCTTTCAAAGCATTTTCAACTCCAAAAGGCAAAAGAGACTCATAAAAAGCAAATTGTCTAATATTATCTATAACCTCTTTTACCTTAGGGAAATCTTCCAATGTATTTTTAGAAGAATCAAAAGAGGATTTAAAATCATATAAATCTTTAAACATTCTTGTAGCCGCACCAGAAGCAGGAACAAACTTTACAATACTTGCATTAGTTGCGTAATCCTCAAAAGCATTTATATAATCCCATACTTTGCTTTCTTCAATCTGCAAAATTCCATCGTCAATCACAGCAGGCTTTTGAAGATTTACGAAAGGAAATCCTTTTTTAAAGTTTTCCAATTGCTTTTCTATTTGAGCAACGCTTAAATTATGTTGTTTGATTTGATCTAAATCATTTTTTGAAAATTCCATTCCTTATTCTACTGTTACTGATTTTGCTAAATTTCTTGGTTGATCAACATTTCTTCCTTTTGCAACTGCAACATAATAAGACAATAGTTGCAATGGAATAATTGTTAACAAAGGAGAAAGACTTTCTTCTATTTCTGGTATTTCAATACAATAGTCAGACAAGGCTTTTATTGCAACATCTCCTTTTGTAACAATAGAAATCACTCTTCCTTTACGTGCTTTTACTTCTTGAACATTGCTTAAAATCTTTTCATAATGAGCAAATTTTGGTGCAATAACAACTACCGGCATTTCTTCATCAATTAAAGCAATTGGACCGTGTTTCATTTCAGCCGCAGGATAGCCTTCTGCATGTATATATGATATTTCTTTTAGTTTTAAAGCACCTTCTAACGCCACAGGATAGTTATAACCTCGTCCAAGATAGATAAAATTCTTCGCGTAAGTAAACACCTTAGATATATCTTCAATTTCTTTATTTGACTTTAAAATTTCTTCAACCTTTGGTATTACCTCTAACAATTCTGCTACAAGTCGTTTATAATCTTCTTGTTCTATGGTTTTTAATTCTTTGGCTACCGAAAGTGCAATCATTGTTAAAACCATTACTTGTGTAGTAAAAGCTTTTGTAGAAGCAACTCCTATTTCCGGACCTGCGTGTGTGTAAGTTCCTGTATTAGTTGCACGGGCAATACTACTACCTACTACGTTGCAAACTCCATAAACAAATGCTCCTTTCTCTTTTGCCAACTCTATTGCTGCTAATGTATCAGCTGTTTCGCCCGATTGCGAAATAGCAATCATTACATCATCTGCAAAAATTACAGGATTTCTATATCTAAACTCTGAGGCAACTTCTACTTCAACAGGGATTTTGCAATAATACTCAAATAAATATTTTCCAATCAAACCTGCGTGCCAAGATGTTCCACAAGCAGAAATCAATATTCTACGAGCCTTTCTAAATCTATCTATATTGTCAATTATTCCGCTTAACTTAATATCAAGTTCCTCTTTTTGCAAACGACCATTCACACAAAGATTCAAGGCTTTTGGTTGTTCCATTATTTCTTTTATCATAAAATAAGGATAACCACCCTTTTCTATTTCACTCAAATCCATATTTATTTGAGTAATACTTGGTTTTACTCTGATTTTTGATAGATTGACTATTTCAAGCTCTTTACCTTTTTCTATTTTGGCTATTTCTTCATCTCCTACATATATAACTTTCTTTGTGTATTCAATAATTGGAGAAGCATCTGAGCCTAAAAAATATTCTCCTTCGCCAACTCCAATTACCAAAGGAGAGCCTTTTCTTGCTGTTATCAACAGATTTGTATTATTTTTCTCAATAACACCTATTGCGTATGCACCTACAACTTGCGATAAAGCCTGTTGCACTGCTTCAAATAAAGATAGGTTATTTTCTTTCTTTACATACTCTATCAACTGCACTAATACTTCTGTATCAGTTTCACTTTTAAAAGTATATCCCTTTGTAATTAAAAGTTCTTTTAAAGATTGGTAATTTTCTATAATACCATTGTGAATCAAAGCCAAGGTTTCGCTTTGAGAATAGTGAGGGTGAGCATTAACATCTGAGGGTTCTCCGTGAGTAGCCCAACGAGTGTGTGCAATACCTATGCAACCTGAGACATCTTTTCCTTGACAATATTTTTCCAAGTTTTCTACCTTACCTTTTGTTTTAAAGACATTTAAATCTCCTGCATTGTTTAGAATCGCAACTCCTGCACTATCATATCCTCTATACTCTAAACGATGCAATCCTTTTATTAGAATTGGATACGCCTCTTGCGTTCCAATATATCCTACTATACCACACATAATTTATTCTTTTGTTTAATTTTTGCAAATGTACATAAAAAGATTATCTTTGCAAACTTAAATTCAAAAAAACATTAAGAAATATGAAAATAGCAGTACCAACAAGAGAAAACTTTGTAGATGACCACTTTGGACATTGTGCTTATTACACTATCTTTGAGATAGAAAACAACAAAATAACAAATCGTTCCACCCTTCCTGCACCACAGGGTTGTGGTTGCAAGTCTGGCGTTGCTGCAATCTTGCAAGCAGAAGGTGTATCTTTAATGTTAGCAGGTAACATGGGAGAAGGGGCGAAAAATGTTTTGGAATATCACGAAATAAAAGTGATTAGAGGTTGTTCAGGCTTAGTTGAAGATGTTGTAATGGCTTATATAAATGGACAAATCTCTGATTCTGGACTTTCTTGTTCTCATCACGAATGCCACAACTAAAACTCAAGAAAATAAATCAAAGAAAAAAAATTTTTTTTCTTTGATTTATTTTTTTATTTCTTTGTTTTTTTAAATTATTTCTTAGACTTAATAAATCACATTAATACTTCCCTTTATTCTTTCTTTTTTATCAGGGGTATAAATGCTGTGATAGATTATTATGTATGGATATACTCCCATTGGAACATAGTTTCCTTTATATTTTCCGTCCCAAGTTTCAGAGAAATCTTTTGCAGAAAAAACCAAAGTACCATTTCGATTAAATACGTGTAATTCATCTAAGATTACAGTTTCGTTTTCAGGATAGGCTTTCCACCAATAATTTGTCTTATCCTGAGGAGTAAATGAATTAGGTACAAAAACAAGCATATCTCCGTAAAGTTCAAGATTTAAAACCACTACACTATCACAACCATACTGCGAATAAAGATTTTGAACATAGGTTCCTCTTTCGCTTTCATAGAAATTATATCTATCGTATGTTTCTCCTGCTCTCATCAATTCGTTAATTGTATCAACATAATTAGGAGCTACATAAAGATTCAAATTAACTATACTATCACAACCATCAAATGTATTTAGATTTAAAGTATAAAATCCTGTTTGTCTTTCATTAAATCCGTTTTCTGCGTAAGTTTCTCCATCGCAAATAACAGCCTTTATAGTATCGTTGTAATATATTTCTGAAAGCACAAGAGTTATTGTACTATCACAGCCCTTTGAACTTGTGTAACTAACAGTGTATGTTCCACCTTGTGATTGTGTAAAGTTCTCATCAGTATATGTATCTCCTAAGCAAAGTCGTCTGTAAATAGTATCGTGATAATGAGGATTTACACTTAGATGTAATTCTACAATACTATCGCAACCATAAATAGTTGAAAGTTCTTTTACATAGGTACCTTGTTGAGAAACCATCTCATCGTGAAAGAAAAATTCTTCTCCTTGACAAATTTCTTCTTCTCTTACTATGTGATAACTATCTCTTGTACTTAGAGAAAGAACTACAACACTATCGCAACCCATTACAGAAGAAAGAACCTGCGTATAAACACCTGCCACGGTTTCATTAAAACCATGCAAATCATAAACCTCACCCTCGCAAATATTTCCATAAATCGTATCGCAATATGTTGGATTGACTGTAAGCATTAGTGTTTTTGCACTGTCGCAACCCTTATAAGTTGGAATAACATCACGATATGTTCCGCTTTCCCATGCCACAAGGTTGTCATATCCTTCTAATCTAAACGTATCTCCTTGACATATATTTGCTTCTATTAGTTTATCCCAAGTTTGATTAACAGTTAGATTAAGCACATAAAGGCTATCGCACCCATGACAAGAAGAATAACTATTCATTAAATAAGTCCCAGGAGCAGTTAGCCAAAATCCATGTTCAATGTAAACTTCTCCTTCACAGATTTCTTCGTTCAAAGGGAAAATATATGTAGGGTGAACAGTAAGATTAAGAGTTACTATACTATCACAGCCCCAATATGACTCTAAGTATTGAGTATATAGTCCTGTTGTATCGGCATTAAATCCGTTTTGAGTGTATGGAATATTGTCGCAAGTCTCTGCATAAATTGTATCATTGTAATTAGGATGAACAGTAAGATTTAAAACCACCACACTATCACACCCCCACCACGATTGCAAACTATCTACATATATTCCTGTTGTATTTTCATTGAAATTGTTTAAATCATAGGTTTCTCCCTCACAAATATGAGCATAAATAGTATCAAGAAAATCAATAGTACTAAGACTTAAATGCACTATACTATCACAACCTTTGATAGATTGTAAATTTAAAGTATAATCTCCTGCCTCTGAAACATTGAATCCATTAAGTGTATAGGTTGAACCTTTACATATTGAATCTACTATTAAGGTATCATATATAGGATTAACAATTAAATTAACAGAAAACAAACTATCACAACCCTTTACGCTTTGCAACCTTTGTGTATGTACGCCTTGCGTATTTACATTAAAGTTATATTCTGTATAAGTTTCGCCTTGACAAATTTCGGCTGTGATTGTGTCGTTGTAAATAGGATTTACAGTTAAATTTATACTAAATAAGCTATCGCAACCATAAATACTTAAACTATGATTCGTATATATTCCAGACTGATTCTCATTAAATCCATATTGAGTATAGGTTTCACCTTGACAAATTTCTACATCTATTGTGTCATTGTAAAGAGGGTGAACCATTAAATTAAGAACCACCGTACTATCTGCCCCATATATTGTTTGCAAATGTTGATAATACGTTCCAGACTCACTTTGCGAGAAACCATTTTCTAAATATGTTTCGCCATTACATATTTCTGCCTCTATTGTTGTTTGAACATTAGGGTGTACAACCAAGTTTAAAATAAATGTACTATCACAACCTTTAATTGTTTGTAAAGTATCATAATATATTCCAGAGACATTTAATTCGTGTCCATTAAAATTGTAAGTTTGTCCTTCAAGTATTTCAACATTAAATGTAGTATCATAAATTGGATTGACTATTAAATTTAATGTAAACAAACTATCGCAACCATTTATGCTAAGACTTTGATGCGTGTAAATGCCAGTTTCGCTTTCCGAAAAGCCATATTGAGTAAATATTTCGCCTTGACAGATTTCTGCCGTAATAGTATCGTTATATATTGGATTGACTATAAGGTTTAAAACCACAATACTATCGGCTCCGTGTATGGTTTGTAGATTTTGTTGATATATTCCTGTTTCTGATGCATTAAATCCGTTTTCTAAATAAGTCTCTCCTTGACAAATTTCGGCGTTTATCAGAGTTTGAACGTTAGGGTGAACAAGCAAATCTAAAATAAAAACGCTATCACAACCCTTATTTGTTGAAAGAGTATCATAATATATCCCTGTTTGATTTAGAATATGCCCATTGAAATCGTAAGTTTGTCCTTCAAGTATTTCAGCTGATAAATTTGTTGTGTAAGTTGGATTAACAATTAGATTTAATGTAAATATACTATCGCAACCATGAACACTCATTCCTTGATGTGTATAAACACCTGTGGCGTTTTCGTTAAAATTGTAAAGATTATAGGTTTCTCCTTGACAGATTTCAGCCGTGATTGTATCGTTATAAATCGGGTAAACCAAAAGATTTAAAACAACTATACTGTCTGCACCAGTGTAAGAGGTTAAAGTGTCGGTATAAGTGCCTGCTTGATTGAGATTAAACCCGTTTTCAGTATAGGTTTCTCCTTGACATATTGAAGCATTTATTTGATTCACCGAATGTAAATGCACAAAAAGGTTAAGATAAATTGTACTATCGCAACCATCTATTGTATTTAACACGTGGGAATATCGACCTGATTGTGTAAAAGTTTGAGAAAAGAAATCATAAGTTTCGCCCTCTATTATAGTGTCATAAATCTCTGTTGCATATGTTGGATTTACCCTCAACACAAGAGTAACTAAACTATCGCAACCCCACGATGAAGAAAGATTTTGAGTGTTTGTTATTGTGGAATAAGAATTTGTCATTTGCGATGTAGGAATATTAAATCCATTCCTTACATAAGGCGTTCCATAACAAATAGTATCGTAAATTGTATCTGAATATGTAGGAGTTATTACTAAATTTACACTTTCCCTATTACCACACCCGTAACTTGTAAGCAAGTTTGATTTTGTATAAGTACCTGATTCTCTAAGTGTATCTATAATCGTGCGAGGAATCAGCGCTCCATTTTCGTCTCTTTCATAGCCTGAATATTGCCAAATATAACTTTGTCCTTGACAAACATACTGAGTGGAATTTGTTTCTATATTATCTCTTAAATTTATAGTAACTTTCACTACACTATCACAACCAAGATAAGTTGAAAGAGTATCTCGATGAATTCCTTCGGTAGTTAATTCCATGCCATTAAAGAGATAAACCGAGTCTCTACACAAATCAACCGTTCCTATATTTGTTGCTACATTTGGTTTTACTAATAAATTCAATTTTGTCAAACTATCGCAACCGTATATGTTTGTACTACGATTTTGTTTCGTAATTGCATGAAGAGTATTAGTCATTTGCGATTTAGGAATGTTAAATCCGTGACGATTATAGTTTTCTCCAAAACAAATAGTATCGTAAATCTCCACAGTATCTCTTGGATTCACAGTAAGATTTAGTACATATCTTTTTCTACAACCATCACTTGTTCTAAGAAGTTCTTCATAGGTTCCTGTAACATTATATAAATCGCTAAGATTTGTATAATTTCCGTTTTCATCATAGCCATTCCTATACCAGCGATAATTATTCCCCGCACAAATTGTTTGATTTGTTTCGTAAAATAAAGTATCGTGAAAAACAACACTAACATTTACTAAACTATCACAGCCACTAAATGAATTATCTGCTCGTTTCGTATAAGTCACATTAGAGGTTGCCAATCGATTTGTACCGTTTTCATCAGTGTAATAATGCTCTTCGCCCTCACATTTGTGTATCGTTTCGTTTCCTCTCTGCGAATCAACCATCAGAATGTTTACATTATAAACATCAAAGCAATTTCCGTTTGGAAAAGTAAAAACAGTCTCCCCCACATTACTTTGATTTAAAGTTGTAGAAAAGTCATGTTCCGGAATATTTATTATTGACTGATAATTATCTTCGCTACATAGATAAATAGTGCTTTCATGGTAACTACCATCTGGAAATATACTGACAAGCAACGAGTCAGTTATCAAACATCCTTCAATAGGAATTATTCTGCTTTCAATAGTAAAAGTTGTTGTTTGATTGACTACACGTTCTATTGTAGTGATTGTGTCTAAGTAAGGATTGTATAATTCAAATGTATTTTCGCCTACACAAACTATTGTATCGTGTTGAATTGTTGTATTGCCTTCTATTCCTCTAAAAGTGCAGAATCCTGCTCCCCAAACATCGTCATTTTTATACACTCTGTAAGCACTGCAATGTATAAACACTATCGGAGAAGTAGAATTTATAAAAGTATAAGAACTAATCAAAGGAGGTGTTAAAGAAGGAGAAATAATATTTAATCCTGTTGTTCCTCCAAAAGCATAGCTTCCTATTTGCATTATTGCCGTATGCAATTCAATTGTTGTAGATGTTGCATCATAAAAAGCAGAGTCACCAATAGCAATCACATTGTAGTCAATATCATCATAATTGGCTGTCATAGGAATTATAAACGTAGGTTCGCTATAATGAACTCCATCAATTCTTCTTGTAACCTCACAATCCGTATCATTAAGAGTTCTATACTGAATACCATCAACTAAAAAATAAGTCTGTTGCGAAAAAACAACAGAAGATATAAAAGAAAAAAATAATATAAACAGAATTTTTATATTACGCATTACTATTTCTATTTTTCTAATTGACTGCAAAATTAGAAAATAATAATAAAAACAACAAATATTTCTTTAACTTTCTGTTTTTAAAAGTCTTAATTCTTGTTTTTGTTCTTTTGTTATACGGAAGCTTTCAGTAGCCTTTTGAATGCTTTTGTTGTGAACCCAATGTGAAAGACGGTTTTGGTGAAATATTTTAAGGGTTGAGCCATATTGTTTAGCCAAAGCAGTTGCAAAAAACCATGCTTGCATCATTTTTACGTAGTAATATTCTGATCTCACATCGCAAACCATTTCTAAATATTCTTCTTTGAAACTCTCTTTTTCAAGAAAATACCTCATCAAACTAAGAATTCCAAATCTACAAACATATTCTTTTTCAGAAGAAATCCAATATTTTATATATTCAAATAATAAATCAAGATTCTTTTTCAAAGCTTTTGGCGAGCAACTATCACAAACAGCCCAATTATCTACGTAAGGCAAAAACTTATCTAACGATTCCAAGCATTCTTTCTCGTCTTTCATTTCTTCAATCAAAAAAGAATGTAAATGATTTTCCTCATAATATTTATGTGGAAGCGAGTTTAAGAAATCTCCTCTTTGATTTTCCTTTGCGATTTCTTTGGCTAATTTTCTTAAATGAGGGATTCTTATTCCTATTATATTGTCTTTATTTATATTTGGAATCAATTTAGATTGAAACTCCTTATATTCCTTATCTTGAAGTTTAAATAATCGTTTTTCTATATTGTTTGTGTTCATTATTATAAAAAAAGAAAAAAGCAGTCCCATACATTAAAGACGGAACCGCTTTATTTATCATTGAAAAGATTAATTATTCTGCTGTTGTTGCTATCGGAGTATAAACTCTTGCTGCAAGTTCTTTATCTAATTGATACAAACCATAACCATTGTCGCCAATTAGTTTTAATTTGTCAATAATATCACGTGCGCTTTCTTCTTCTTCAACTTGTTCATCAATAAACCACTTCAACATTGATTGAGTTGCATAATCTTTTTCTTCTGTTGCAATGTAATAAAGTTCGTTTATCAAAGAAGTAACCACTCTTTCGTGTTTTAGAGTTTCTTCAAAAGCATCTAAAATACTTTTCCATTCGATTTGAACCTCTTTTATAGGTTTCAATTCTACCTTTCCTCCTCTTGAAAGTACGAAGTTGAAAATCTTCATTGCGTGATCTTGTTCTTCTTTGAATTGAATATTGAACCAATTTGCAACTCCTGAAAATCCTTTATCAGACATATCTGCTGACATTGAAAGATAAAGATATGCAGACCAAAATTCTGCATTTATTTGTGCATTTAATGCTTCTTCTAATTTTTTACTTAACATAGCCATTATTTGTTTTGTTTTTTATAATCTTATTTTTTCTTTCTAATATTAACGTAAAAACTTAACAAAAGTTGTAATTTTGCAAAGAAAAAATAAGTTTTTGTTATGAATTACCAAGAAACCTTAGATTATTTATACTCTTATTTACCTATGTTTCAAAGAATAGGTGCTGCTGCTTACAAAGAGGATATTTATAACACAGTTGAATTGATGAAGGCTTTGGGAAATCCTGAAAAGAAGTTTAAATCAATTCACGTTGCAGGCACTAACGGCAAAGGGTCTTCATCTCACTTAATTGCTTCAATACTTAGAGAAAAAGGCTTAAAGGTTGGACTTCACACTTCTCCTCATTTAAAAGATTTTCGTGAGAGAATAAAAATCAATAACCAAATGTGCGAGGAGGATTTTGTTGTAAAATTTGTGGAAGACAACAAAGAATTGATAGAAAGAATTAAACCCTCGTTTTTTGAAACAGTCGTAGCAATGGCTTTCACTTATTTTGCACAAGAAAATGTAGATGTAGCAATCATAGAAGTAGGAATGGGTGGAAGATTAGACTCAACAAATATTATAAACCCTCTTGCGTGTTTGATAACTAATATTTCTTTTGACCATACTCAATTCTTAGGAAATTCATTGGAAAAGATAGCAGAAGAAAAAGCTGGAATTATTAAACAAAACACTCCTGTTGTAATTTCTCAAACACAAAAAGAAACGAAAAACGTCTTTTTAGCAAAAGCAAACGAAAAGAACGCTCCTATATGTTTTGCAGATAGTTACCTATCTTGTGAAAATGTTTCTCATAGTCAAGGTTTGTTAAAAATGGATATTTATGAAAACGGCACAGATCGTTTAAATGATTTACAATCTTCTCTTTCGGGGTATTATCAACAAAAGAATATTCTTGGTGTTATTGCATTGATTGATACGCTTAATAAATATCATAATTTCAATATTAGTGATGAAGAAATAAAACAAGGTATTGAAAATATATCTTCAAACTTCCCTATTGCAGGTCGTTGGCAAACTCTTTGCAAAAAGCCTTTAACAATTTGCGATACAGGGCATAACGAAGACGGATTAAAGTATGTAATTGAGCAAATAAAGAATACTCCTCACAAAAAGCTAAGATTTGTTTTAGCAATGGTAAATGACAAAGACGTAAATAAGGTTTTATCAATGTTAGACAAAGAGGCTGAATATTATCTCTCACAAGCGAAAATACCAAGAGCCTTACCTGTAAATGAATTGGCTGAAAAGGCAAAACAAGCAGGGCTTTCCTTTACTCAATACGAAACAATCTCGCAAGCATTAGCAAAAGCACAAGAAGAAGCCGAAGAAAATGACTTGGTTTTCGTAGGTGGCTCAACCTTTACCGTAGCAGAAGTTGTGTAAGTCTAAAAGCT
This sequence comes from uncultured Bacteroidales bacterium, assembly GCA_937876865.1. Lineage (GTDB taxonomy): Bacteria > Bacteroidota > Bacteroidia > Bacteroidales > P3 > Onthomorpha. The sequence goes on from CALEFF010000029.1 coordinate 16,773, forward strand.
TGAAAAAAAATCAAAGAAAAATTAAAAAAAATCAAAGAAATAATTTATTAAATCAAAGAAAAAAAATTTTTTTTCTTTGATTTATTTTTTTGATTGATTAACAAAGAAAAAATTCCAACAACAATACATCATTATCCCTGCTTGATTGTCTAAGGTGTCTTCGCTAAAAAACGAGATTAGCATAATTGCAAGAAAAATTATATAGTAAGGATTTTTATTTAGCGAGAAACGAAACATTGGATAGAATAAAAACGCAAACCAAATAAGCAATCCTATTATTCCATAACTAAAAACAATTGAGAAATATTGATTGTGCGTTCTCATATTCGTATCTGCTAATTCAGAATTATTGATTTCTAATTGTTTTTTCAATTCTCGCGGTGCATTTCCTGTGCCTACTCCTATTAAAAGATTATTTTTAATTACCTCAAAACTGTTTTCCCAAAGCTCAATCTTTTGAATTAGAGAAGAACCCTTTACTTTATTTTCTTTTTCATAAGCTTCAATTTCATAGAAAGTAGAATACAAACGTGATTTCAAAGGTATTTTTTCTGCATAGACATAATTAGGAATCCCTTTCTTTATATTCTCTAAATCTTTTTCCGATAGTTTTTCCCAACCCTTTAAATTCTTTTCATAACCCTTTGAATTTAAATATCTAATCGCAATATCAATATAAGAAAACTCTCCCTCACGAGATTTACACATTGCATTCCTATTCTCTTTCAAATATATCTCAACCCCTTCTGCCATTTGAGAATAATCAACCTTATCAAAAATATAATTTCCGTTTTCAATAATCATATTTTCTTTTACCTCTCCGTTCTTAGGCACAAAGTAATCTTTGTAATAGTATGAAAGGCAAGAAATTATTGCAAAGACAAAAAGACAAAATACTGTGATAAATATTGCAAAGGCTGTTTTATTTTTTTTCTTAAAAAGAAAATAAGTTGGAATAATAAAAAACAAAACTACAAAACTAATAACGACTCCGGTTAATGCAGAGGTTAGAATCATATATGCCTCAAACCATAAAGTAAATAATAGAAAAATATATTTTTTGTTTTGAATGCAGTAAACCACTATAAAAGATGAGGCAAGGGTTAAATGAAGTGCAAAACGGATATGAGAACAAAACGGCATAATTGTGCGAACATCGGGATTTTCTATTGTAAGAAAATTAAACATTCCTATACCTGTTGCAACAAATAAAGATGCGAGATAAACGAAAGCATAGATTTTAAGATTTTTTTTCTCTTGTAAATCAAGATTCATTAGATATAGAGGCACAATTAAAAAAGGCAAAGATTTTTCTAATTGTTTCCAAGCCTCACTTCCCCCTCCGCTCCAAATCATTCCAAGACATATCAATGCAAAGAAAGAAAAAACTGCTATTAAAACATCTTTTGAATAGGATTTAAGGCGAGACTTGTCTGCAAAAACAAACCTTAGTGCCATAAAAACCATAGCAAATGACATTAGGGCGTGAGAAAAAATCATTCCCACAATAACAAGACAAATTATTGCAATGTCTAAATACGAAGAATCTAACTTATGCTTCATAATTGCCAATAAAACTAAAAACAAGTTTAAATTATTGTTTGACAACTTAAAAATAAGTTATATCTTTGCATTTTATTTTTTACACGTAACAATAAAATATGAAGAAATTAGCAGTAGTTGCCTTTGGTGGAAACGCACTTTTGAGAAGCGGACAAAAGGGTACTTATCAAGAACAAATAAACAATGTAACTGAAACTTGTAGTTCACTTTCTAACCTTTTGAAACAAGGTTATAATTTGGTGATTGGACACGGTAATGGTCCACAAGTTGGAAACGTAATGCTTCAACACGAAGGAGGAAAAAAGCATTTCAATATAGAATCTATGCCAATGGATTTTTGTGTTGCTGAAACACAAGGCTCAATAGGTTATTTGATAGAACAAGGTTTTAGAAATGTTTTTGCAAAAGAAAACATTGACAGAAAAGTCTTAACTTTACTTACACAAGTTGTGGTAGATGAAAAAGATTCTGCTTTCCAAAATCCAGTAAAGCCTGTTGGTCCTTATTATACTAAGGAAGAAGCTGATGCTTTTGCTGCTGAAACAGGTGCAAAATATGCAAAGGATTCTAAAAGCGATAAATATCGTAAGGTAGTTGCTTCACCTAAGCCTTTAAAAATAAACAATATTGAAATTGTAAAGCAACTTGCCTTAGAAGGAAACGTAGTTGTAACCGTTGGAGGTGGCGGAATTCCTGTTGTAGAAGAAAACGGAGTAAGAGGAGTTGAAGCAGTAATTGATAAAGACTTAGCTTCTGCTTTAACAGCAGTAGAAATCGGAGCTGATGAGTTTTATATTCTTACAGATGTTCCTAAGGTATATATCAATTTCCGTCAACCTGATGAAAAAGCCTTAGATGTACTTACTGTAAAAGAAGCAGAAGATTTGCTTTCACAAGGACAATTTGGAGAAGGCTCAATGGCTCCAAAAGTAAGAGCAGCTTTACACTTTGTAAAGAATGGAGGAAAAGAATGTATCATTACAGAAGCAGGACAACTTTCTAATCCTTCTTGCGGAACACGTATAGTAAAAGAATAATTACATAAACAATTAAAAAATTTTTAATTATGGGATTTAATTTAAGAAACAGAAACTTTTTGAAATTATTGGATTTCACTCCAAAAGAAATTCAATATATGTTAGATTTAGCAAGAGATTTAAAAAGAGCTAAATATGCAGGTACTGAACAACCAAGATTGAAAGGTAAAAACATCGCTTTGATTTTTGAAAAGACATCTACTCGTACTCGTTGTGCGTTTGAAGTTGCTGCTCACGACCAAGGAGCTCACGTTACTTACCTTGGACCTTCTGGTTCTCAAATCGGAGTTAAAGAATCTATGGCTGACACTGCTCGTGTATTGGGTAGAATGTTTGATGGTATAGAATATCGTGGTTTTGAACAAAAAATCGTTGAAGAATTAGCACAACACGCTGGTGTTCCTGTATGGAATGGATTGACCAACGAATTTCACCCAACTCAAATTTTGGCAGATTTTCTTACAATGCG
>CALEFF010000030.1 GCA_937876865.1 uncultured Bacteroidales bacterium
ATTTGTCCGCTACCTTGGTTCCTATTGTTTCAAAGATCATTTCTTCTCCCTCTAAACGAATCTCCCCGCTATCTTCCCTAATCTTCCGTCCGTTTTGGGATTGCAAAAGTAATACCTTTTTAGTTATTAACAAACTTTTTATACTCTTTTTTTATGCTTGCTCTATTAACTTATTGATTATCACTAAGAAATTTTTATGTGTTTTTTAGTTACTTTTTCTATAAAAATCGATTCTTTTATGATATAATCTCCCCATAATTCAGAAAAAAAATAAAAAGGAATAAAAAATAAGTTATAAATTAGAGAAAAATAAAATAATACAAAAAGAATACAAAAGAGTGTGGCACTTTCTTATGTAAAATATGAAATAGCATTAGTTGCATAAATGTTTTGCTGACATGAAAGAAAATAATAGATTTTATAGTTTTAGACTTAGAAAAATATTTCTAAGAAAAAATAAAAAAAATCAAAGCTTTTTTTATTTTTTTCTTTGATTTATTTTTTTAATTCAAAGAAAAAAATCATACTTTTGCAAATAGAAAAAAAAGAAAGAAAAATGTAAACATAGAAAAACGAAATAATATATAAATCGATTGAGCTTTAAGCTCTTATTCTCGTTGAAAGAAAACCGCCAATTTTCAAATTCACCTAAGAGAATAAGCAGTTGAAGGTTCGCGTCTTAGGGCGTGGACCGTTTTGTGCTTATTTTAGGTGTAGGTTCTTGGCGGTACCTCTTCAACAATAAGCAATTAAAAAACGGTAACGCCTTTTTCTTTTGCCCGAATCGGAGTTTATGGTTTCAAGTCAAAACACCGACAAATTATGGCAAAGAATGACAATCTTCACAAGGCAAAACGAGCAAAGGCAGATGAGTTTTACACTCAACTTTCCGACATAGAAAACGAATGTAAGCATTATTGGGAACACTTTAAAGGCAAAACAATTCTCTGCAACTGCGATGACCCGCGAGTAAGTAACTTTTTCCGTTATTTTTCCTTAAACTTTGAACACTTAGGTTTGAAAAAACTGATAGCAACTTGTTATAAAAATCAAGATATTGACCTTTTCAGCCAAGAAAGTAGCGAAAAAGCAGTCTATATCATTTACGAAGGAGACAAAAACGGCAACCGACAAGTTGATGACAACGAATTAGAGGTCAAAGAACTACAAGGAGCTGGAGATTTTCGTAGCAAAGAATGTATAGAATTGCTAAAAGAAGCCGACATAGTAGTAACAAATCCTCCCTTTTCCCTATTTCGCGAATACGTTGCACAACTTATAGAATATGAAAAGAAGTTTTTAATAATCGGACACCAAAATGCAATAACTTATAAGGAAATATTTAAACTTATAAAAGAGAATAAAATTTGGTTAGGTTATGGTTTCAAAGGTGGTGCAGGGCATTTTATTTCAAAATATGAGGACGTAGCAACAGCAAGCGACCATAGAGAAGGAATGATTCGTGTTTCGGGAGTTACATGGTTTACAAATTTAGAACACAACAAAAGACATGAAGAACTTATTCTTTACAAAGAATATAATCCCGAAAAGTTTCCTAATGAATATCCTAAATATGAAAATTACAATGCAATAGAAGTAAGCAAGACAGCTGAGATTCCAATGAATTATAATGGAGTTATGGGAGTACCTGTTACTTTTATGTATAAATATAACCCCGAACAATTTGAAATAATCGGTATGGCAGAAGATAATGGCAAGGGTTTAAGTGGAGAAGCAGCTGAATGGGACGGTAAAAATCCACATTGTATTATCAATGGCAAAGCAATGTATAAAAGAATATTTATAAGAAAAAAATAAAACAGCAATGAAAATAGAATTAAAGAAGATTAAGATAAGGGAATTAGTGGAAGGTTATGTTGATAATGAGGAAGAGGGTGTTTTTGGTTGGGGTGGAAAGTTGAATATAAGGCCTAAGTATCAGCGAGAGTTTGTTTACAAAGACCAACAAAGGCAAGCGGTTATTGATACCATTGTTCAAAACTTTCCTTTGAACATTATGTATTGGGTAAAGAGCGGAAACGATGAATATGAGGTGCTTGACGGACAGCAAAGAACGATAAGCATTTGTCAATACGTAAGTGGAATTTTCTCTCACAACATGATGTATTACCATAACCTGCAAACAGATGAACAAGAGAAGATTTTGAATTATGAACTTATGGTTTACTTTTGCGAAGGCACCGATAGCGAGAAATTATCTTGGTTTCAGAGAATAAATATTGCAGGAGAAAAACTAACAAATCAAGAAATTCTTAACGCAATCTATTCAGGCAGTTGGACAACTGATGCAAAACGTTATTTTTCTAAAAGCAATTGCCCCGCTTATGGCTTAGCTGAAAAATATATGAGCGGCACTCCTATCCGTCAAGACTACTTAGAAACCACTATTTCTTGGATTAGCGAAGGCAATATCAAGACCTATATGGGCAATCATCAACACGATGCTAACGCAAACGAACTTTGGCTATATTTTCAAGCCGTAATAGCATGGGTAAAAGCAGTCTTTCCAACATATAGAAAAGAAATGAAAGGCTTAGATTGGGGACTTTGGTACAATAAGTTAAAAGATACGCCTCTTGACTCAAAGAAATTGGAAACGCAAGTTAGCGAATTGATGCAAGATGAAGACGTTACAAATCGAAAAGGCATATATCAATACGTCTTATTCGGCGATGAAAAACACTTAAACATACGTCAATTCAAAGAAAGCGACAAACGCTACGCATACGAAAATCAATTTGGCGTTTGCATCAAATGCGGAGAACACTTTAAGATTGAAGAAATGGAAGCAGACCATATCTTACCGTGGTCAAAAGGCGGAAAAACCGACAAAGACAACTGTCAAATGCTCTGCAAACAATGCAACCGCCGAAAAAGCGATAAGTAAAGGAATAAAAAAAAAACGACAACCTCCTGGATCCTACGACAAAATGTTGGGCACTTGGTTATCGTTTTTTTTACTTTTGCAAAAATACAACAAATTTCACATTTATCAAGTCTTTTGCAAGAAAGATGTGTTTTTATTCTTCTAATGCGTTTCTATTTTTCTAAATTTGGATAAATTCACACTTTGAAAAAAACAATACAAGTGCATTATATTTCACTTTTATTTGTTGATTTCAAAAATTTATTCTATTTTTGCACAAAAAGGGAATTATATTTCACTATGAAATTTGGCAATTTAATTAAAGAACGTAGAGCTTTGCTGGGTTTAACCCAACAGGATTTGTCTGATTATACAGGTTTGAGCGTAAGGATTATTAAAAGTATTGAAGCAGATAAGGGTAATCCTTCTTTGAATACGCTTGAAAAAATAGCAGAAATTTTGGGATTGGAAATTGTTATGGGGGTTAAAATTATAAATCAATGAGACAAGCTTTGGTTTTATCAAACAATATTGTTGCAGGTCAGCTAATAGAAACAGACGAAAGACGTTATATTTTCAGATATGATGAGGATTATCTATTTAATTCTGAACTTCGTGCTATTTCCCTTGCTTTCCCTAAAAGAAAAGAGGAATACACTTCTGATGAATTATTTCCTTTTTTCTTTAATATGCTTTCCGAAGGAAGTAATAAGGCGTTGCAATGTAGGACGTTAAAGATTGATGAAAATGATTCCTTTGGTTTATTATTGGCAACTGCAAAATATGACACTATTGGAGCAATAACAATTCAAGAGTTATGAAAACGATAAATGTTTGTCCGGGTACGCTTGCTCAGGGTTTTGATACTTATAGTCAAATCTGCTTACGCAAAGTTTTTAATGGCAAAAAGGTAAGTCATATCATTGATTTCTCTTTAGAGAATGATACAGAAAATGTTATTTCTTCTGTAAACAAAATTTCAATTTCCGGAGTACAAGAAAAATTCTCAGCAATAATTGAGAAAGGTAAAATAATTCTTACTCCAGAAGGTAAATCGGGACATTATATCTTAAAACCTATTCCTAATTATAAACACTTGCGTTTTAGAAATAATATTCCTGCAAATGAACATCTAACAATGCAAATTGCAAGTCAGGTTTATAAAATAAATACTGCTGAAAATGCTTTGGCTTTTTTTTCAAATGGTGAGAGTGTTTATATTACTAAAAGATTTGATTATGCAAAAGATGGTTCAAAAATCAAACAAGACGATTTCGCTTCTATTGCAGGAAGGACAGAAAAGAATAGTGGTAAGAATTTTAAGTACTTAGGAAGTTATGAAGACCTTGCAATATTACTCCGACAAAATGTTTCTGCATGGCAAGTTGAAGTATGTAAATTCTTTTCATTAGTAGTATTCAACTACTTATTTAGCAATGGCGATGCTCATTTAAAGAATTTTTCACTGCAAGAAACGATAAATGGAGATTATGTACTAAGTCCTGCTTACGACTTATTGAATACATCTATTCATGTTAACGATGAAGATTTTGCATTGCAAAACGGCTTAATTCCTAAGAGTGAATATTCTGAGGTTTATTCAAAAACATCTCACCCTTGCAAAGATGATTTCATCACTTTCGGCAATCGCATAGGCGTTGTGCAAAAAAAACTCTTTTCTACGATAGAGATGTTCGCCACAGAACAAGAAAAAGTTTATGAACTAATAGAAAACTCATTCTTAGAAGAGAAAGTAAAACGCATGTATAAACAATCATACATAGAACGCTTACACCGCTTCCAACGAAGCGACAAATAAATTCATAAAATCTTAGCTTTATTTCTCTACCTTCAAGAAGTAGAAACATTTTAATCACATTAAAATGGTATTACGAACACATTAAAATAGTATTACAATGGCGTTAAAAAGTATTACAATGCGTTTGTAATGGGTTAAAGAGAAAGTAAAGGACTGAATCTTTATGACTAGGTCCTTTTATACGTCTCTTAATTTGTATATTTTTTACGTATTATGGCGTTTGGACGTTAATTTCTTAAAACAAAAAAGAGTTGAATCTTAAAAATTCAACTCTTTTTTGTACCTCCAGTAGGACTCGAACCTACATTTAAAGTTTAGGAAACTTTCGTTCTATCCCTTGAACTATGAAGGCAAGCTTTTCAGCTCTTTATTTTAGTGTTCTCTTGATTTCTAATTCTTCGTAGCCTTCTATTATGTCGCCTACTTTGATGTCGTTAAAGTTTTCTATGTTCAATCCGCAGTCTTGTCCCATAACTACTTCTTTTACGTCATCTTTGAAACGTTTTAATGAAGCTAATTTTCCTGTATAGACTACAATTCCGTCTCTAATTATTCTCACCTTTGTAGAACGTGCAATCTTTCCGTCTAAACACATACAGCCTGCAATTGTTCCAACTTTCGAGATTTTGAATGTTTCTCTTACTTCAAGGTTTGCTACTATCTTTTCTTGGATTTCTGGTGATAGCATACCTTCTATCGCATCTTTTAATTCGTTTATTGCGGTGTAGATAATAGAGTAAAGTCTTATGTCTATTTGTTCTTGTTCTGCAAGCTTTCTTGCTCCAACGCTTGGACGTACTTGGAATCCTATTATAATCGCATTACTTGCTGTTGCTAACAATACGTCTGATTCTGTAATTTGTCCTACGGATTTATGTATAACATTTACTTGTACCTCTGGGGTTGAGAGTTTCAACAATGAGTCTGACAATGCTTCTACCGAACCGTCCACGTCTGCTTTTACGATTAGGTCTAATTGTTTGAAGTCTCCTATCGCAATTCTTCTACCTATTTCGTCTAATGTTATGTGTTTTTGTGTTCTTAGGCCTTGTTCTCTTTGTAATTGTGTACGTTTGTTCGAAAGGTCTTTGGCATCTTTTTCGCTTTGCATAACATTGAATGTATCTCCAGCTTGTGGTGCTCCGTTTAAGCCTAATAACAACACTGGTGCTGAAGGTCCTGCTTCTTTTAGAAGTTTATTTCTTTCGTTATACATCGCTTTTACTCTTCCGTATGTGGCTCCTGCCAATACTACATCGCCTTGACGTATTGTTCCGTCTTGTACAAGTATTTTTGCTACGTATCCTCTTCCCTTGTCAAGTGAAGATTCTATTACTGTTCCTTTTGCTCTTTTGTTTGGATTGCCTTTTAGTTCTAACATTTCGGCTTCTAAAAGTACTTTCTCTAATAGTAAATCTACGTTAGTTCCTTTTTTTGCTGAAATTTCTTGTGATTGAATCTTTCCTCCCCAATCTTCTACTAAAAGGTTCATATTTGCAAGTTCTGATTTGATTCTATCAGGGTCTGCTGCTGGACGGTCTATTTTATTTAACGCAAAAACGATTGGAACGCCTGCTGCTTGTGCGTGATTGATTGCTTCTATTGTTTGAGGCATTATCTTGTCATCACAAGCTATAACAATAATTGCTATATCTGTCATTTTTGCTCCACGAGCACGCATCGCAGTGAAGGCTTCGTGTCCTGGTGTATCCAAAAATGTAATTTTCTTTCCGCTTTCTGGTAATTGCACTTCGTATGCTCCAATGTGCTGAGTGATTCCTCCTGCTTCGCCTGCAATTACGTTTGCATTACGAATATAGTCTAAGAGTGAAGTTTTTCCATGGTCAACGTGTCCCATTACTGTTACGATTGGAGAACGTGGTTGCATATTTTCTTCTGTATCAACTTCCTCTTCTTCGCTTAAAGCCTCAACAACATCTGCTGAAACAAACTTTATTGAGTATCCAAACTCGTCTGCAATAAGTTGAATTGCTTCTGCGTCTAATCTTTGATTGATTGAAACGAACATTCCCAAAGACATACAAGATGCAATAATCTTTGTAACAGGAACGTCCATCATATTTGCAAGTTCATTGGCTGTAACGAACTCTGTTACTTTTAAGATTTTTTGCTCTTCCATTTCATGCAACATTTCTTCTTGCATGTGTTGTGAAATGGATTGACGTTTATCTCTACGGTGTTTAGAAGTTTTACTTTTACCCATTGGCGATAATCTTGCCAATGTTTCTTTAATTTGCTTTTCTATTTCGTTAGAGTCTAATTCTACTTTCTTAACTTCTTTTTTATTTGCCTTATGTTTTTTATTATCCTTTTTAGGAGCAGCGGCTGGTGTAGTAGAATTATTATTATTTTGTACTTGTTGCGCAGGAGTAGGTTTTATTCTTTTTCTTTTCTTTTTATCTTTATCCTTCTCCTTATCTTGTTTTTCTTTGTTTTCTATTTTACCTTTGCTTGATGAGGCAACAGGTTGTTGTTTCTTTGGTTTGTTGAATTGAGATAAATCAACTTTTTCTCCTGTAAGTACTGGACCTGTAAGTTTTACGTACGAAGTAGAAATAAACTCAGCAGCAGGAACTGTCTTCTCCTTCTTTTCTGTCTTTGTTTCTGGTTTAACCTCAGGCTTCTTCTCTTCTTTTTTCTCTACTTTCTTTTCTATCGCTACTGCAACAGGTTTTTCTTTCTTTTCGTCTTTTTTATCTTTCTTTTTATCTTTCTTTTTCTTCGCAGGCTTAGTCTTTTGATTTAACGATTGTAAATCTATTTTACCAAGGATATTCAACCCTCCTATTATTGTAGCGTCTTCTGTCTTTTCTTCCCCTACTTCCTCTTTATCTTTTACTTGTTCTATCTTTTCTTCTACCTCTTTTACTTCCTCTATTTTTTCTTCTACCTTTACTTCTTCTTTTTCTACAACTTTTTCTTTTTTGTCAGCATCTTTTTCTTTACCCTTTTCTTTACCTAATGTTACGTCTCTTATAACGATTTCATTAGTCGGAACTTCATCTTCCTCTCTTTCTTCTTTTTCTTTTTTTACAACCTCTGTTGCATCAAGTACTATTTCAACAGGCTTTGTTGTTTTTTTAGTTGTTTTACTTGCTTCTTTTTGTTTTTTCTCAGAAAGAAACGCTTTGGAGAGTAAATTATACGTATCCAAATCTATTTTTGTGTTTGGACTCGGGTCTATTTTTTTCCCTTTTTTGCCAAGGTACTCTACTATTGTATGTATCCCTACATTCAATTCCTTAGCTACCTTATTTAATCTTATTACCTTATTATTATCTGCTGACATATTTTATTATTTTTACTTAACAACTTTGCTATACAGTATCCTAATTTTATTTTAGGACTTGTTTAGTCTTCTTCAAATTCTGCTTTTAAAACTGCTATTACGTTGTCAATAGTTTCTTCTTCTAAATCAGTTCTATCAACTAACTCTTGTACTGAAAGTTCTAAAACACTCTTTGCAGTATCACAACCAATAGATTGCAATTCTTCTATAATCCAATCTTCTATTTCGTCTCTAAATTCAATTAATGCAACATCTTCATAATCCATATCAGTATCTCTATATACTTCTATCTCATATCCAGTTAATTTTCCTGCTAATCTGATGTTGTATCCACCTTTTCCGATTGCTAAACTAACTTGATCTGGTTGCATATAAACATCTGCTTTTTTATTTTCTTCATCTATTGAAACAGATATTACTTTTGCAGGAGCAAGTGCACGAGTAATATATAACTCTGCATTGTTTGTATAGTTAATTACATCTATATTTTCGTTTCTTAACTCTCTAATTATACTATGAATTCTACTACCTTTTACTCCTACGCAACTTCCAACAGGATCTATTCTATCGTCATAACTTTCTACAGCAATCTTTGCTCTTTCTCCTGGTTGACGAACTGCATCTTTTATAATGATTAAACCATCGTAAATTTCAGGTACTTCTTGTTCAAATAATCTTTCCAAGAAAATAGGAGAAACTCTTGAAAGAATAATGCTTGGAATACCATTTTTCATTTCCACTTTCAATACTATTGCCTTAACGGTATCTCCTTTGCGGAAGAAATCTCCTGGTATTTGTTCACTTTTTGGCAAGATTACCTCTACTCCTTCTTCGTCTAAAAGCAAAACTTCTCTCTTCCATGCTTGATATACTTCACAAATTACTATTTCGCCTACTTTTTCTTTGTATTTTTGGAAGATACTTGTTCTTTCATATTCTTGAACCTTTCCAACAAGATTTTGACGAATTGCAAGTATGTCTCTACGACCAAAGTCTTTTAATTTTATTTCCTCACTTAATTCTTCTCCTATTTCAAAGTCTGGTTCAATTTTTACTGCCTCTGAATATGCTACTTGTGTACTCTCGTCTTCCAACTCATCATCTGCAACAATGATTCTATTTCTCCAAATCTCCAAATCCCCTTTCTCAACGTTTACAATGATGTCAATATTTTGATCTGAACCATATTTCTTAATCAAAACACCTCTAAACACCTCTTCAACTATTCGCATCAAAGTTTCAGTTTCAATATTTTTGAACTCTTTAAACTCTGAAAATGTATCTACTAAACTTAAATTTTCCATTATTTAAATGATATTACAACTTTTGCTGATTTAATTTCTTTATAACTATATGTTTTTTGATTTTCGTTTTCTGTGTTTTTTTTGCCTTTCTTCTTTAATTCAATAGTAAAACTTTCTTCATTTGCACTTATTAAAGTTCCTGTAAAAGACCCTTCTTCATCTTCTACTTGCAAACTTCTTCCTATATTTTTTACATATTGTCTTTGCATTTTCAAAGGCTCTTCCAATCCAAAAGATAACACACTAAGTTCAAAGTCCTCACTTTCTCTATCTAAACATTCTTCTAATTGTCTACTCAAATCAATGCAATCTTGAATCTTAACGCCATTATCTCCATCAATAAACACTTGAATATTATTATTCTTTGAGACTTTCACCTCTACTAAAAACAATTCTCCTTCTCCAAGTATTTCTTTTACCTTTTCTTCTATAAAATTTTTATCTTTCATTTCCTATATATACAACAAAAGGGAACTCATTACGTCCCCTCTTCCTCTAATTTTCGTTTGCAAAGATAGTAATTATTATTATATCTGCAAAATTTATTGATTTTTTTGTTCAAATTGACGAATTAAATCCATTTCATCTTTCATTGTATCCATAATCAAAAGCGTTTGTGCTTGACTATACAAAGGAGATGAAGGATATTTTTTCATAAATTCTTCAAAAGCTTTTTTTGCCATTTCTTTATTAAAACAAGTTTGAGAAAAAACAACTCCTTTTAAGAAATATGCTTGCTCCACAAGAGGATTATCAGGATATTGTTTAATCAATCTATCATACATCTTTATAGATTCCTCACATCTTTTAGTATTTGCATATACATCTGCTGCTCTATAAAGATAAGTAGCACACAAACTATCCTCTGGATAAGTCTTTACATAATCTAAGTAAGCATTTACAAGCGAATCAGCTTTCTCATAGCTAATAGCCTTAACATCTGAAATAGTTGTCGTTTCCATTTGAGAAATCATCTCCCTATCTTCCTCCTTTTTATCGGCAGAGCAAGATATAAACGCACCAATAAAAAATAACAAAACAAGTTTTTTCATCTTATTTCTTTGGATTTGGTTTCATTCTATAACTTGTACGCACTTTATTATTTGCAATATCATTAAGTTTTCTTTTCAAAAGAGTTTTTCTAAGAGTAGATAATCTATCTACAAAAACCTTTCCTTGCAAGTGATCATACTCATGTTGAAACACTCTTGCACGTATTCCATTGAACTCTTCAATATGCTCAACAAAGTCTTCATCATAATATTTTACAACGACCTCTCTCGGACGTGAAACCTCTTCATAAATTTCTGGAAGAGAAAGACAACCCTCTTCAAAGTCATTCCACATTTCTCCTTTATACTCTAAAATTGTTGGGTTTATGAAAACTTTCTTAAACCCTTCGGCCTCAGGGTACATTTCTTTAAATGGCTCTGCGTCAATCACTATTAAACGAATTGAAAGATTAACCTGCGGAGCAGCTAAACCTACACCATTTGCCGCATACATTGTTTGAAACATATCCTCAATTAACTTTGGTAATTCAGGATAGTCTTTTGTAATTTCTTGTGCTTCTTTTTTCAGCACGCTATGTCCATAACCAACTATCGGAAGTATCATTTCTTTTTATATTTGTTTCATTTTCATAAAATCTTGCAAAATCAAAACCGCTGCAACAGTATCAATCAAGCCTTTTTCTTGACGTTTCTTTTTCGTTTTACCAGATTTCGCAATCGTTTGACTTGCAATCTTGGAAGTAAAACGTTCATCAATCATATAAATATCAATATCAGGGAATTGATTGCCTAATTCCTCAACAAAAAGATGTACAGCCCTTGCCGATTCCGAAGGAGTGTTGTCCAATTGCTTAGGATCACCCACCACTATCGCATCTACCTGTTCCCTTGTCATATAATCTTTAAGATAAGGGAAAATATCAACAGTTGGAACCGTGTTTAAAGCAGTCGCAATCACTTGCATATTATCGCTAACTGCCAATCCAACACGCTTCAAACCATAATCAATTGCCATTAAACGTCCCACTTTATTACTATCATTTTTGTTTAATAAAAGAATTGCAAATTTACAAAAGAAATTATAAAAGAAAAAATTTTAGACTCTTTGTTTTAAAAAAATAAAGCAAAGAAATATTTTTTTAATTCTTTGATTTTTTATTTTTTTTCTTTGATTTTTTCAAAAAAAGCAAAGAAAAAAAGGGAGAACTCTTTGTTTCTCCCTTTTGTATGTGTGTTTTTGTGTTTCCTTATTTTGTTGTTGGAAGGATTTGGCGTGCTGCTGTTTTTGGATTGTTGATTGTGTCGCATCCATTTACGCAACCGCCTGGGCATGACATTACTTCTATGAAATTGCCTGGGCATTGTCCTGCTTTTGCGTATTGTTTTAATTGACGGATTACTTGTTTGTTTAATCCATCTATTACAACTTCTTTGATTACGTTTGGATCTGGTGCTGTAAGTTTAACAGATTCGGTTACTCCTGAAATCATTGCAAATCCTCTTCCGTGTCCTACAATGTTTGGATCAAGTGGCATTGGTTCTAAGGCTTCTAAGTCTATGTTCGATGCTTTGAATAATGCTTCGATTTCTTCGTATGAGATTACGTAATCTACTTCGTCATATAGACAGCTTTCGCTTCTCTTTCCTACGCATGGTGATACCATAACGGTTTTTGCGTCTGGGTATTTTTCTCTTACGTGGCGTGCTGTGTAAACCATTGGTGAGTGTGTTGTAGAAACGTATTGTTGCATTTCTGGCAAATGTTTTCTTACAAGATTCATCCAACTTGGACAGCATGAAGTAGTCATAAATGATGCTCCTTCGTGAAGTCTTTCTATGAATTCTTCTCTTTCGTGTTCGGTTGTTATGTTTGCTCCTAAGGCTACTTCTACTACGTCAAAGAATCCTAATTGTTTGATGCCTGCAAGTACTTTTCCATAGTCGGCTTTGAATTGTCCTCCTAATGATGGTGCTACCATGGCTACTACTTTTTTGCCTTCTTTGATGTCGCGGAAGATATCGATTAGGAATGTTTTTTCAAAGATTGCTCCGAATGGACATGCTACCATACATTTTCCACAATAGATACATTTGTCTGGGTCTATATGTTCTATTCCATGCTCATCTTTTGAAATTGCTCCTACTGGACAACTTTCTTCACATGGTACTGGTTGGTAAATGATTGCGTGGAATGGACATACTTCCATACACATTCCACAATTCACGCATTTTTCTGTGTCTATATTGGCTTGTTTTTCGCCTACTGTAATTGCTCCTTTTTTACAAGCATATGTACATGGTCTTGCTACGCAGGCTCTACATAAGTTTGTTACTATGTAGTTATTTTTTACACATGAAGAACATGCTTCATCTACTACAGTCATCATTACTGATGTTTTGTCTGTTCTTTCTTGTGCAAGTTTTGCGTAATGTGATAATGGGTCTAATTCGTCTTTTTCGTCATATACGTTAAAGCCTAAGACTGCCATTGTTTTATACTTCAAGACTGCTCTTTCTTTGTGTACGCAACATCTTGTGTTTTCTTTGTCTTTTGGACGCATTTCTAATGGTAGTCTATCTATTTTTTCTACTAATTCATCGTTTAGTATTAGTTTTGATAGACGCATTAGGATTTCACGTCTTATTTCTACTGCGTTATTTAATGCCATTATTTTTAGTTTTTAAAGAGTTTTGTTATTCGCGTTCCATTCCTAATTGACGATAGATTTCGTCTAATAATTTTTCTTCGGTACATTCTTGGATTAGAACATCGCCTACCTTTGCGTATGGTGGTTTTGCAACCCCTTCCATGTCATGACAACCTAAGCATGCTGATCCAATCATTTCTACTTTATCTTTAATGTCTTCTGGCAAGTTTTTTTTCATTTTTGCCAATTCTTCACCTCCTGTTATGTAACAGTAAGTGCCTACACAAATTCTTACGTTTAACATATTATTACTGTTTTTTATTGTTTTATTATATAAATTGCATTTTTACGTCTTTCATAAATTTTGTTTCTAATAATGAGGCTATATTTTTTACTACGTTTCTTCGTATTTCAAGTTCTACTGGTAGGCTCGGATCTTGGTGGGCTACGTTGATTTTTGTGCCTACTAATAAGTCTATTATGTCGGCATCAAGTATCATTCTTAACATATCCCATGCAGGTCCTTGCCCCGAGAGATTGATTGGTTGGCCTTTTCTTAGTATTTCTACTAAGGCTCCAAGGGTTATGATTCCTTCGGTCATTAGGTCTATGCCTTCCATCTCAGATTTTGGAGGGAGACCTGCTACTATGTCGTCTATGTTTACGGTTATTTCTTTTTTTAGTTCTCTTGATAGGATTTGTGAGGTAGTTCCTCCACAAACTATTTTTTTTCCTTCGTATGAGGATACTATTTCTGCAAGGTATTTGTCTTTTGTTTCGGAAAATGGTGGTCCTGTACAGATTAGAAGCTTTCTTGGTTTTCTTACGTACATCACTACGCAAGATGTGTCATCTTTTGGACGAAGTATGTCGTTGAGTTCGGCTTGTTTTACGATTTTCATTGAAAGTTCTCTTGCCGAGATTTGTGGTTGTTGTTCCAATAATTCTTCTATAAAGTCATAAACTGAGTCGCCCCAACCAAATGGCATATCCATATTACCTATTCCTGATTGTGTTACTCCATCGGAATAGAAAATTAATCGGTCTTCTTTTTGTAGTGTTATGTTTGATAGTTTTAGTTTTCGTTCTTCCAATGATGCTGTATTGGCATTTCCTCTATGTATTATAGTGTCGCTACCTTCTATTTGTTGAACTTTGCCGTTTCGCACTAAAATTAGTGAGGGATTGTCATATTCTACAATGTTTGCTTCTCCGTTGGAATCAACATCTACTATTGTAAAGGTTGAATAACTTATGTTTCTTACACTATCAACAGGTAGGGTGTTCATTATGGATTGTACAGTACGAATAATGGGCTCGTGTCTTACTCTAAAATTCATTGCCATTGAGGCTGTCATTGTTGAAAGGACATTGGCTTTTACCCCACTACCTAATCCGTCTGATAGTACTGCTATGTTTCGGTTTTCTCCTACGCATTTACGCAATAAAACGGAGTCTCCACAAACTATGTTTTTATGTTTGTTGTTTTGATAGCTTCCTACTTCTATGAATAAGTTTTCTTTATTTGACATTATTCTAAGGCTTTATAGATCAAAGGTCAATGGTATGTCTTTTTTTTCTTTATCTTGATGTGATTCTACTATGGAATTAAGCATTGCTTCGGTATATGAGGCGTTTTCTCCTAATAGAAAGGCTATTTTTTGTACGACTTTCATATTTTCCATAATCACATCTTGTGTTCTTTTTAATACTATGTCTTTTCTTACTTCTGGTGCGTGAAGATTTTGTAGGATTCCACATACTAAGGAGAAGTCTTGTACTGAAAATATAGATAATCCATAGTAATTATCTCCATCTCTAATGTCTTGTTCTAAGACGTCTACTCCTGTACTTAGGACTGAGGAGAAGAATTTGTGGAATGGTACAAGTTTTGTGATGTCTGCTCCGTGTAAGCCTGGATTTGTATCGTATAATGCTTTGACTTCTTCGCCAAGCATTGAGGCAAATTTTTCGTTTGTATCTACTATTTTTAGACTTTCATTGACTATGACTATGCCTTGTGGAATTTTCTTTAATAAAATATTGGTTTTGTCTTGTGCTATTTTACGCATATATGATACACACATATCATTTTCTGCTCTTCCGTCTATTAAGGCTTTTGCAAATTGACGACAAGTATCGTATCCACAGCCTCCACAGTTTAATTCGTCAGCTTCACTCTTTTTATTTACTCTTTTTAGTGCTTCTTGTATTTGTTTTTGTGTGTATTCTTTTTGTTCAACGGCTTTTATATAGTCGTAGTTTTCTGATATATCTAATTGTTTTAAGGTTTCTTCGTAGTTGTGTTCTTCTTTGTTGATGTTTACATTTTTTAAGACTTGTACTCTCTTTGTTGCAGAAGAACAATTTTCGTTTGAACAAGGTCCTTTTATGCAACCGCCTTCACAGGTCATTAACTCTAAGAATGTTTTGCAACTTGTGTCTAATTGATTAAAGTCGGAAAGAATTTCTTTTATGTTTTGAACACCCGAAAAAGTCATATAACGTGCATCTACATTTCCTGTATTGTGATTGATTCTTGCTTCGGTAGTTGTGATGCTATCTATCATATTTGTAAGCATTCCTCCATCGATTGGATATAGATTTCCTTTTGATGCTTTGAACGGGAAAAAGACATCTTCTTCGGTTGGTTTCATAAACTCAAAGTAAATGCCCATATCATCAAATAATTCTTTGATTTCTTGGAATGTTAAAACAAAATCTATCTTTCCTTGAAATTGATCTAATTCTGATTTCTTGGCTGCACATGGTCCGACAAAGGCTACTTTTGCATTTGGGTATATGCTTTTTAAGAATAGAGAGTGTGTAATCATTGGAGAGAACACTGGCACTATGTAAGAGGAGTATTCTGGATAGTATTTTTTAATTGTTTCAAGACAAAGATGGAAAAAATTTATAGAGAAGCTGATTTTAATTTGATAGATGAGCGACAGAGAGATTATGCAAAAACTACGCAATTAAAAACAAAGGTGGAGTTTTGCAAAATGCAAAACAATAGTCTTGTG
>CALEFF010000031.1 GCA_937876865.1 uncultured Bacteroidales bacterium
AAGCTCCTTTTTTTTGGGAAAAAATCAGGTTTTTTTTGAAAAAATCAATGAAAAAAATAAAAAAATCAAAGACTTTTTTAGCGTTTTCAAGGCTTTAAAAAGTTAAGTCTTTGATTTTGTGATTTTTAGTGAAGGGCTTATATTTTCAAAATTTGCGATTAGAAATCTTTTGCTTGAAAATATTGCAAGCATTCGGCGTTAAGTGTAGGGGAAACGGTTTTATTTTTTGTTCTTATCGTATTTTTAAAACTTCTCCGTTTTCAAATATTTTTACAATGCTTGATGCTTGTGTGCCCTTTGATTGAAATTCTTGTGGGGAAATAAAGTCTGCTTTTTCTTTTATGATGTTTGAGATTTCTGAAAAGTCTTTTGGACTTTTTTCTCCGCTGATATTTGCTGATGTACTTACTAAGGGACGGTTCAATTTCTTTAAAATTTCTTGACAATAGTGGTGATTTGGTATGCGAATGCCTATTGTACCGTCATTTGATAGCATTTCTATTGGCAGATTTTTTGCTTTGGGATAGATTATCGTTAGGGGAGAGGTTGTTTCTTTTATTAGGTCTAAGGCTTTTTGTGGAATTGTTTCTACGTATTGGCTAATCATTTCCACATCTTTGCAAAGGAGAATGAAATGTTTTTCACCTGTGCGTCCTTTTATATCAATTACTTTTTGGATTGCTTCTTTTTGTGTAGCATCGCAACCAATTCCCCAAATAGTATCGGTGGGATAAAGTATTACCCCACCGTTTTTTAAAATTTCTATTTCTTTTTCTATCATTTATTTCATCAAGAAATTGATGTCATCTGTAAGAGAATATTCTTTTGGCTCCATTCCACCGTGGAATACTTTCATTTTGTTGTCTCTTCCTATTAAAGAAAGTTTTCCTTCTTTCAATCTTAGGGCTGTTGCTTCTCTTATTCCTGCTACCCAAATGTTTGGATTAACGATTATGAATTCATTTAAACGGTCATCTCTTGTTTCTCCACCGTGTTTTGGGTCAAAGAAATCAGTATAGTGAGGATTGATTTGGAAAGGAACAAGTTTCATGCAATCAAAGCTTTTAGGTTCTATGATAGGCATATCGTTTGTTGTTTTAAGGCTTGGACCTGCTACATTACTTCCTGCACTCCAACCCATATATGCTGTTCCGTTCATTACTTTTTCTGAAATAAGTTCCATTATTTCATTTTTGTATAATTCATATACAAGATGGAAAGTATTTCCTCCTCCAACTGCTATACATTCTGCTTGTTCTACTGCTTTTTTTGCATCAGCTTCTTTGTGAATGCTATATAAATCAAGTCCTATTGTTTCAAAAACTGCTTTTACTTTTGTTTCGTAGTTGTCGTATCCCATACTTACTCCTGCGTAAGGAATAAATAATACACGTTTTACTCCACTTTCTTGACAAAAGTTTTGAATCATTTCTTTGCACCAGCCTAAATAGGCTTCACCTCTATTGGTAGAATTACTTATTAGTAATAGATTTCTTTTCATTTCTTTATTTTTTTATGTTTATTTCTTACAAAAATACTTGTTTTCTTTTAACCTACAAAACAAATTTTGTAATTTTGCATAAAATATTTTTGTTATGGGTTTTCAAAATCCTTATTTTTTGTTCGGTTTATTTGCTTTGCTAATTCCGATTGTAGTTCACTTTTTTAACTTTCATAGATTTAAAAAAGTGTATTTTACTAATGTGTCGGTTTTGAAAGAAATTGAAGTGAAAACGAAAAAAACAAACAATATATATAAATGGTTGTTGTTGCTTTTTCGTTGTTTGACTATTATTTTCCTTTGTTTTTTATTTGCACAGCCTTATTTGAAAGCTGATAAAAAGTCTTTGGTAAAAGAGGGTGGTAATACGGTTGTGGTTTTTGTGGACAATAGTTTCTCAACTCCTTTGGATAAAGTAAAGGCAAAGGCGAAAGAAATAGTGGATATGTATGAACAAACTGATAAATTCTGTTTGCTTACAATGGATCTTGCCGGTAAGGAAAGGCATTTTGTGGATAGAGATAGATTTTGTTATTTGCTTTCTCAAATAGAGCATTCCCCCTCTTCAAGAATGATGAGTCAAGTTTATAATACTGCTCATAAATTACTTGAAAATCAAAATGGAAATAATAAGATTTGTTATTTTGTTTCGGATTTCCAAAAAAGTTGTTTGGATGAAGAGAATTTTAAGCAGGATTTGATAGAGAATGTTTTTGTGGGTGTGGAAAGAGATGGTATAAATAATATTTTTGTAGATTCTCTTTGGTGTGAAAATAAAAGTATTATTAAGGGAACTTCTATGGAGTTGCGTGTTAGGGTTAGGAATTCTTCGCAACAAGATGTGGAAAAAGTACCTTTGAAACTCTTTGTAGATAATAAACAAGTTGCAATTGCGAGTGTGGATTTGAAGGAAGATGAAAGCAAAGTTTTTGATTTAAGTTTTAATGTTGAGAGCAACGGTATTCTTCATTCAAAGGTAAGTATTATGGATTCTCCTGTTGTTTTTGATAATGATTATTATTTTACTATTTTAGTTGAAGAAAAAGTGAAGGTGTTATCTCTTAATCAAAGAGAGGAAAATCCTTATCTTATGCGTCTGTTTTCAGATGAAGAACAGGTGGTTGTTGATAATTATAATTTGTCTAATCCTCCTTATAATGATTTTAATAATTATAGTTTAATTGTTTTAAATGAAATAGAAAATATAAAGGAAAGTTTAGCTCAAGAATTAAAAAAGTATGTGGAGAATGTAGGGTCTTTATTGGTTGTTCCTTCTTTACAAATGGATGTGAAAAATGTTAATACTTTTTTAATATCGTTATCTTTGCCTTATTTTGAAGAGCTGAAAAAACAACCTATGAGAGTAAATGTATATGATAAGGATAACTTTTTATTTAAAGGAGTCTTTTCTCAGGATAGGGATGATATATTTTTGCCTAATGTGAAAATGTATTACCCGATTAAAACATCTGCTCAAAGTGCGAGTCAAGGAATTTTATCTTATTCTAATTCTGATGATTTTCTTGTTGTTTCTCCAAAGACAAACTCTAATGTGTATCTTTTTTCAGTAGGTTTGGATACTGTGTTTAGCGACTTTGTGAATAATTCTCTATTTGTGCCAATTTTATGGAATATATGTGTGCTTTCACAACAAACAAATCAGTTGTATCATATAATAGGAGAAGATGAAATAATACCTACTCCTTTTTCGCAACAGCCTCTTGTGGTAAAGGGCGTGAGTGATTCTACGGAAGTAATAGGTCAAATGATTAAAAATCAAAAAGGATATGCTTTGAAATTGTATAATCAAATAAATAAATCGGGGAATTATAATATAATAAGTAATGGAAAGGTTGTAAGTGGCTTCTCTTTGAATTATTCGCAAAAAGAGAGTATAATGGAGTTTGCTGATAAAAAACAAATGAGCAAACAATTTCAGGATTATTCTATTGAAAAGAAATTGCCATTTTCTTATCTTTTCCTTTTGTTTGCTTTGCTTACGATAATAATTGAAACAATATTGATGTATAAATTAAATAAAATAAAGAAATAATGAAAAAGATAGTATTTTTAACTTTTGCTCTTTTAATAGGAATATTTGCAATAGGAGAAGAAAAGAAAGATAGTGTAAAGTATTGGAATATTAAGAATAATATTTTATTAAATAGTGAACAATCGACTCTTTCTAATTGGTCGGCGGGAGGTTATTCATCGTTTGCTTTTTCTTCTTTCTATAAAGGATTTTATAATTATAAAAAAGGTAATAATCAATGGGATAATTCGGTGGAATTAGCCTATGGAATGATTTGGCAAGATAAAACAGGTAATGGTTTTAAAGATCCTGAAAATGATTTCCAAAAAAGTGATGATAAAATAGAATTAAACTCTATTTATTCACGTAAGATGATAAAGAGTTGGAACTATTCTGTGTTAATGAACTTGAAATCACAATTTGATGAAGGTTTTAAAGATGGTAATTTAGTTTCTGCTCCCCTTTCTCCTATAACTATTACTTCTTCGGTTGGTTGGGAATATAAGAATAAAGGCTTTTCAGTAATGCTTTCTTTCCTTGCAGGCAAAACGACAATTGTTACCGACAATAGATTGAGAGGTAATGAGATTTTTGGTTTTACTGATATTGGTCAATGTGCTCTTTTTTCGCTTGGTAGTTATGCAAAATTTTTCTATCAAAAAGATATTTTTAAAAATGTTAATCTTCTTGTAAAATTGGACTTGTTTTATGATTATCACAAACCATTATTAGATACTGATATAAATACAGAAGTTTTTATAAATATAAAAGTGAGCAAATACCTTACCGCATTTATTAACTTTCAAGCAATAATGGATAAGGATTTTAACTCTACTTTACAATACAAACAAAGATTCGGACTTTCTGTGCCGATTAGTTTTTAAAAACTTTTTTACTTAGTGCTTTAAAGTCTATTCCTCCAAAATTACCAGAAGACATCATTAGTATGTTTTCTTGATTTTGGCTGTTGTTAATTATAAATTCTTCAACTTCTTCTTTTGTTGTAAAGACTTGTAGTCCTTCTTTTGCAAAACAAGAGTATATTAAATTTTTGTCAAGGTTTGGAAGACGTTTGAGTTCAAGTGCATGAGAATTGAAATAGATAGCAGCGTTATCCGCTAAATCCATACAGCCTTTATATTGAGAAAGAAATTCTTTTGTAAGAGAAGAAAAAGTATGCAATTCCATAACTGCGGTTAATTTTCTGTTAGTAAATTGGTTTTTCATGGCTTCTACTGTTGCTTTTAATTTTGATGGAGAGTGTGCAAAGTCAGTGTAGAAGGCTTGCGTAGGACTTTCTGCTATTAACTCCAAGCGTTTTGAGGCTCCTTTGAAAGATTGTATTGCTTTAAGAAAATCATCTTTTTTTACACCTATTTGTTCCAATGCTGTCATTGCTGCGGAAAGATTTATTAGGTTGTGTTTGCCAAAGATTTTTAAAGGGTATTTTTTTACTAATTCTTGATCAAGCTCTCTGTAAGGGAAAGTTTTTATGTCTTTTCTTACTCCTTTTGCAATGTTTACAATGTTTTTATCGTCTTGGAAATATACTAAACTACCATTTTGTTCTATTTTGTCGGCAAAGATTTTAAATTGTTCTACATATATATCAAAGGTAGGAAATACGTTAATGTGATCCCAAGCAATTCCGTTAATAATTGCAATGTTGGGTTTGTATAGATGGAATTTTGGTCGCAAGTCCATAGGAGAAGAAAGATATTCATCTCCTTCTAATACCATATATTTGGCATCGCTTATTTTTACCATTACATCAAATCCTTCAAGTTTTGCTCCTACCATATAGTCTGTTTCAATACCAAGTTGTTGCATTACGTGCAGAATCATAGCTGTAATAGTTGTCTTTCCGTGACTTCCTCCGACTACAATGCGTGTTTTATCTTTGCTTGCCTCATATAGATATTCAGGATAAGAGTATATTTTTAATCCTATTTCTTTTGCTTTTAATAATTCAGGATTATCACTTTTTGCGTGCATTCCAAGAATTACAGCATCTAAATCGTTTGTTATTTTTTCTGGATTCCAACCTATTGATTCTGGTAATAAATCATAAGCCTTTAAACGAGAAAGAGCAGGATCATGAATTTCATCATCAGAACCACTTACTTTATATCCTTTTTGTTTTAGTGCAATAGCAAGATTATGCATAGCACTACCGCCGATAGCAATAAAATGTACCTTCATTTTTTCTTAGTATTTTGGTGCAAAGGTAAGATAATTAGAGAAAAAATAAACAAAAAATTATTAATAATGTAAGCAAGGTAATTGTGGGAAAGGAAGAAACGGTAACGCTTCTTTTGACAGCTCTTTTTGCTCTATAGCTTCTTCCCCATCCTCATGATTTGGCACGTGTGTATCAAGCGAAAAATTGTGGATTATTGGTATAATGTATTGGCCATTACTTATTGTCTCTGTAATGCATTTTGGGTGATGGTCATTACAGCGGAATTCAGTAACCGATTTGCCTATCTTTCCTGGTTTATGTATCCAGTTGTCATAGCCTATCCTTTAGTTAACCTTCCCGTATGGGGAGATCAAGACCGAAAAACAGGATTGATATTATTATCCTATTGCGGATTTACACTATTTATGGACTTTATTTTTTGGTAATAATGAAAAGAACACTCACCGTTTTTACTCCTACATACAATCGGGCACATACCATCAACCGTACTTACGAAAGTCTATGCAGACAAACTTGCAAGGATTTTGAATGGATGGTTATTGACGATGGTTCAACAGATAATACCTGTGAACTCATTCAACAATATATCGATGAGAACATCATTCCTATTCACTATATCTACAAGGAAAATGGTGGACTCCATACAGGATATAACACAGCCTATGCGAATATTGAAACAGAATTGAACGTATGCATAGACAGTGACGACTTTATGCCCGACAATGCTGTAGAACTCATTATCAACACATGGAAAGAACGAGGTTCCAACCAATATGCCGGTATCATAGGATTGGATTATTATGCAGATAGCAAGGAGCCTATCAGTGGTAAATTTCCGGAAGGAATGACTGAATGTTACCAATTGGATTTAATCACGAAAAAAATTCATACGGGAGATGCCAAACAGGTGATGCGCACTGAATTGATGAAAAAGGTAGCTCCACAAGTGGGTTTCGCTGGTGAAAAGAACTTCAATCCATTCTATATGATAGTGAAAGTTTGTGACGACTATCCATTATTGGTACTGAATGAAAACCTTTGTTTTGTGGAATACCAACAGACGGACAGCATGTCGGCTGGGATTTTCAAACAATACATGAATAGTCCCCGAAGCTTTGCCAAAATGCGCATTCAAACCATGACATTGAAGCGCAGTCCTTTCACATATAAACTTCGTGCCAATATTCACTATGTATCAAGTTGTATCATTGCTCGTGATAAAGATTGGCTGAAAAATTCTCCTTGCAAGATAATGACACTGTGTATGGCACCTCTAGGTTGGTTATTATCGATTTACATCAAACAGAAAGCACGATAAGAGTATGGAAAAACATCCAAAAATCATAGAAAAAATCAACAAAGAAGGGCATCATATAGGATGCCATTCTTATCAACACCAACTAGCAACAAGATTTAATAAAACAGAGTTTAAGAAAGATACATATAAGG
>CALEFF010000032.1 GCA_937876865.1 uncultured Bacteroidales bacterium
ACCACAAGTGCTTGAGTTCGTGCGCAACTGGTCGAGTTATGGCTTTGGTTCGGTTCTTATCTTTTTGGCTTTTGGTACTGCTCTTACACTTGTGCTTCAATCCTCTTCGGCTACAATGGCTCTTACTTTGATTATGCTTAGTATGGGTTGGATTCCTTTTGATATGGCTTGTGCTATGGTTTTGGGAGAAAACATTGGAACTACTATAACTGCAAATATTGCTGCTTCGGTAGGAAATACTCAGGCTAAACGTGCGGCTATGTCTCATACAATCTTCAATGTCTTTGGTGTTATTTGGGCTTTGATTTTCTTTAAACCGTTTCTTTCTCTTGTAGAAGCGATTATAGATGCTTTTGGGGTAACAGATCCGAGTACTTCTGCTTTATATGGACTTTCTATGTTGCATACGCTTTTCAATACAATAAATACGCTTATTCTTGTGTGGTTTGTAAAATATATTGAAAAGGCTGTAATTTGGATTATAAAACCTGCGAAGAATAAAGAGGCTGAACCATTTAGATTAAAGTATATTTCAGCAGGTTATCTCGCTACTCCTGAACTTGCAAGCGAACAAGCATTAGACGAAATCATTCACTTTGCACAGATATCTCGTAATGGACTTACTTATGCTAAACAAGCAATTGAAGAAAACGATGTAGATAAGTTTGAGGAGTTGAATAAAAAATTGGTTAAGTATGAAGAAATTTCAGATAGAATAGAATATGAAATAGCAACTTTCTTGAATAGTGTTTCAAATGAAAGTATTAGTGAAGCAACTTCTGTGAAAATAAAAGCGATGTACAAGATAATAGGAGAATTAGAGTCGCTTGGAGATTCTGCACAATCAATTGGACGTATTCTTTCAAGAAGAAATTCTCATAAAAAGACCTTTGAGCTTGATACTATAAAGAAATTACAAGATATGGTAGAACTTGTGGATAAGGCATACGAGGTTATGATAGAAAATCTCCTTATTGCTAAGAGGGGAAATATAGATAACATTGCAAATGCCTATAACGCAGAGAATCATATCAATGATTTGAGAAACAAACTTAGAGATGCAGAAATAGAAGCAATAGAAACAGGCGAAAAGAACTATCAAACAAGTGTTTATTATATGGATATAGTAAACGAACTTGAAAGAATGGGTGATTTTATTATCAATATATCAGAAGACTTATTGAAGTCATTTTCAGACAAATAAGAAAGCAAAAAATAATTCTTAGATTTAAAAAAATAATTCTTTGTTTTATTTTTAAAAATCTAAGAATTATTTTTTAAAATCTAAGAGTTTGCGTTTCCCTTTGAAGATAGATAAAGTTATTCGAATAGTTGTGCGAGAGATTGTTAGGGCGTTTGCTATATTTCTTTTCATTATTTCACAAAGGCGTGCTTATAACCTTTTGTTTCTTGCCAATATCCTCTTGTGAAATCAGGGACTTCTACTGGCATATTGCCGTTTTCAATTGAAAGGCGTGAGAGTTCTATTATAGAACACCATTCTGCAAGGTCATAAACGTCCATATCTAATGGCAATCCATTTTGCAAACAATAGATTAGTCGCCAATCCATAATGAAATCCATACCTCCGTGTCCACCAACTTGTTTTGCTTTTGCTTCAAGCTCAATATGAATAGGGTGTTTGTAGGTTTGCATTAGTTTTTCTTGTTGTTTTTTGTTTATTGCTTGATGAATGTTGAGGTTTTCGTGGTCGGGAATTATCGTGCTGTCAATATTGGTTGGCTGAAAGCAGTATTGTTCAATCGGATATTTGTTTGCAAACCCTTCGGTTCCGGTTAGTTGATACATTCTGCTGTATGGTCGTGGAGTCATTACGTTATGTTGAATGTGAAGTGTCTTTCCGTTTTCGGTTTGTATGAGAGTGAGTGTGTGGTCGCCGTTTTGAAATTCTTGTTCTTTATCTTTTACTCCGTATTTTTTTGCGAATTTTTTGCCGTTTACTGATTTGGTATCCATAGATACTAAGGTCTTCATTCTGTCTCCTCGATGAATGTTGAGAAGTTGGCAAGCTGGTCCTATTCCGTGCGTTGGATAGACATCGCCTCTATGTTCGTTATTGTAATTTAGTCTCCAATTGTTATAATAGTATGGCCAAAATTCTTCTAAGTAGTGAATGTAGGAACCTTCTACGTGAAGTATTTCTCCAAAAAGTCCTTGTTGTGCCATATTTAGCGTTGTCATTTCAAAGAAATCATATACACAGTTTTCTAATTGTATACAATGTTTACGGGTTTGTTCACTTGTGTTGATTAAATCCCATATTTCTTCTAAGGTCATTGCAGCAGGGACTTCTATTGCTACGTGTTTACCTTGTTGCATTGCATAAACTCCAATGTTTGCGTGGTTTTCCCAATCGGTTACTACGTATATTAAATCAATATCTTCTCTTTCGCAAACTTTTTTCCAAAGTTGCTCGTCTCCGTAGTAGGTTGTGGGTTTTTCTTTACCTGCATTGAGTAGGGTTTGTTCTGCTCTTTGGCACAATTCTTCTTTTATGTCGCAAAGAGCTTTGATTTCTACGCCTGGAATATGGATAAAGCGTTCTACTGCACTGATTCCTCGCATTCCTAAACCAATAATTCCTATTCTTACTGTGTCTAATTTTGGTGCAGTAAGGCCAAGAACGTGTGTTTGTCCTTTTGGACGAGAAGGAATCTTTGTTTTTATTATTTTATTTGATGTTTGACAAGATGCAAAACATACAATTGCCAACAAGATGAAAAGGTATTTTTTTATCATAATGATTTGTTTTTATGTAGTTTTTTTAATATGCCATTCTGTTTCTGAAATCATTGCGTTTTTCATACTTCAAATCTTGAAGCATTGGTGCTTTTACTGAAATGGAGAAGTTCCAACCTTGACGTGGACCAAAAGGAACCCAATTCATTCGCATTTCCCAACAGTGTAAGTCGCGATAAAAGTCTATGGAAGTGTATGTAAAGTCTTTGTTTATGAAATCGTACCCCGAAGAAAAACCTATTTTCCATTTTGATGTAAGATTTACATCTCCTCTTGCTGTGAAAGTGGCAGATTGATTGGTTTGATAACCTGCTATACTTACGATATAGGAACTTAAATGTGAATAACTTAATCCTAAACTTAGATTCCAAGGAATTGAGAAATCAACATAGTCAGGTAATATCTCATTTGGATTTGCAAAAGGTGAATACATTAATTCGGTTGGAGAGTAATCAGCTTGCGAAGGTGTGTTTTGAGAGTTTTGTTTTGTTTTCTTAGGATTGATTTGCCAACTAAGATTAAGTGTCCATTGAGAGTTTTCTTTTCTAAATAGTTTTCCTTCTTTGTTAATTAAGAGTTTGTTAGTTAATCTTCCCATAGAGTCTAAAACGTATGGGGTATATGAGGCAGAATAGTTTACTAGTAGTCTGTTTAAAAGGGTTGTTCTTGCAGTGATTCGTAATGGTTGCCAATTCAAACTATCTTTTGCAAGGTCGTATCCCGAAGATAAATTGAAACTTTCAAGCAATATGATTTTTCTTTCGCCTGTTATGGTGTCTTTTGTGTTTTTTACTTTCATTTCTAAGTTATTGCCAATAGAGAAATTAACTATTCCTGAGGCTCCTTGTACAGGAGAACCATAAATTCCGTTTTCTGTGCGAGAGTAGTATATGCGATTTCCGTTTTTGTCGGTATAAAAGTCATAGAATCCTAATGAAGGGTCAGAAAAGTCGGGGGTATAGGTAAAGGAAATATTAGGATTGATAACATGACGTATTGCTTTTATGAATCCTTTTTTAAAAATGAACATTCCGTAAAGGCGTGTATTAAGACTGCTTTTGAAGTTTGCATTTCTATTTGCAATGAATCCGTAAATAGTGTCTTTATCTATTAGATCTGTTTGTGGATTATAGGTTTTTGATATGCTGTTTGAATACCAACGTTCTGTATAATCTATGCTGTTTGTCCAATTGAGGTGCTTTAGTATTTTAACATTGCTTTGAATTGGTAATGAATGTATGATTCCATTGCGGAAAGATTTGAATATGTCAGGAGAAGTAAGAAGTGAGTCATAGGTGTCTATTTTGTTTATCATATTTACTCTATATGAAATAGAGATATCTTCATACCATTTGTTTTTCCCTTGTTTTTTCTTTTTACGAAATGGATAGATTTGTGTGGTTGAAACGCTTACAGAAGGCAAATCAAGTGATATTGCTCCAGTATTTACGTTGTAACTTTCACCTAAGTTTGCTGTTAGATTCCAATAAGAACCTAATTTTGTGGAAAAGGCTATGGAAGATGTGGTTGTATTGTTGAAATAGTCTGAAAGGTTTGTTGTGTATTGGTTGAATTTACTACTTACTAAGTTTACGTTTGCTGAAAAGCTACGATGAGGGTGTGCTTTGCTGTCTTGTCGGTGAAACCAACGAAATTTAAATGCGTTAGATGAGCTATAACTTGGGGTGTTTCTTAGTCCTGTGTGGTTGTCTTCGTAACGAAATTCAATAGAACCTGAGTATTTGTAACGTTTTACGTATGATGAGGTTATGTTTAGAGCGTATGAAAGGTTAGTGTAAATGTCGCCTTGAAGTGCGAGGTCCATATAATCGTTAATTGCAAAGTACCAACCAATATTTCTTAAATAGTATCCACGGTTTGCAGCGTATCCGTACGAAGGCATAAGAAATCCTGATTGTTTTGATTCGGTAAAAGGAAAGTATGCAAAGGGAAGTCCTACAGGAAGTGGAATTTCCATAATGGAAAACCATGCCGGACCTGTTACTATCTTGTCATCGGTTATTAGTTTTGCTTTTGAAAAGTTAATTCCAAAGTGAGGGTGATCGGGATTATCGCATGTGGTGAATATTCCTGAGGATATAAACATTGTTTCATCGTCAACTTTTTTTACTTTTTCACCATGAAGATAACCATCGCTTTCTTTTGTAAAAACATTGCTTATTACCCCTTGTTTAGTATTAAAATTATATTTTAATTCTTTTGAATTATACTGTTGATTGCCTTCTTTGAAAATAGGATATTGAAGATTTTGTTTTTCTAAACTATCTTTTATTTTTTCTGCAAAAAGTAATTTAGTTTCAAAATTTACAGACATAAATCCGCTTTGAAGTTTCATTTTTTCATAATCAACCTTTGCTTCATTATAAATGTACACATCTTTTGTGTCAAGAAAGAATGTAATAGAGTCTTTTGATTGATAATCTACTCTTGCTTGAAGGGTTGGTTTTTGTTTCTTTTGAGTAGAAATACTATCTTGCGACACCGCACAAAGAGGTTTTAACAATAAAAAAGTTGCTAAAAACATTAAAAAAATGTATAAGTGTCGTAATTTTTCCAATTTTTTTAATTTTAATTTGTATTTTTGTAACCGATTTGCAAAAGTAATCTTTTTTTAGATAATTTAGGCGGAATAAATGAATAAAGAACAAGTTTTTAAAAATATTTTCAATTTATTATTGATTATTCTTTTGAATACCTACCTCTCTTATGCACAAGAAGAAGGAACGGTCAATAAGTTTGATAAGATAGTTATAGACGCAGGACATGGAGGCGATAAACCTGGTGCGGTAGGAGCAAAGAGTAAGGAAAAAGATATTACATTGGCTGTTAGTTTGAAATTAGGAAAGATGGTAACAGAGCATTTAAAAGATGTAGAGGTGTATTATACACGTGTGATAGATAAGGACGTAGAACTTTATAAAAGAAGTCAAATTGCAAATAAGATAGGAGCAGATTTGTTTATCTCTATTCACTGTAATTCATCTTCAAACAAAGCACCAAAGGGAAGCGAAACCTTTGCCTTAGGTGTAACAAAAGCAGCACAAAATCTTGAAGTGGCAAAGAAAGAGAATAAAGATATTCTTTTAGAGGCAAATTATGGAGATAACTACGATGGATTTGACCCTAATGCACCTGAAAACGATATTTTATTTTCGCTTTTCCAAAACGCATATATGGAAGGAAGTCTTTGGTTTGCTGACAAAATTCAAAAGCACTTAACTTCCAACACCCCAATTACTAATCGTGGAGTAAAACAAGCTAATTTTGTAGTGTTGTTAAAGTCTGCTATGCCTTCTGTGTTGGTTGAAATAGGATTTATCTCCAATGCAGA
This sequence comes from uncultured Bacteroidales bacterium, assembly GCA_937876865.1. Lineage (GTDB taxonomy): Bacteria > Bacteroidota > Bacteroidia > Bacteroidales > P3 > Onthomorpha. Next base: position 6,113 of record CALEFF010000032.1, read on the forward strand.
AGAAGAACTTTATCTTATGAGTGAATATGGACAATATGAAATAGCCGCATCGATATTTCAGGCAATTTGCGACTATAAAATGCACAAAGATAATGTAAAGATGTCTGTTCCTACTCTTGAACAATTGATTCCAAAAAACGTTTTAGACAAAAATAAACAAGAAAAAGACGCTCAACTCTTAGCAAAACAACAAGAGCAAGAACGTTTGAAAAAAGAAAGGGAACAACAAAAACAAAAAGAACAAGAACGCAAAAAAGAAAACGAAAAAGGAACAGGAGTAGATGTTGTTTATAGAGTACAATTTGCTTCAATGAAAAATCAAGTTTCAACCAAAGACAAAACTTTTGAAGGATTAGATGATGTATGGGCGTATGAATTTGATGGATATTGGAAATATTGTGCAGGATTATTTGCAACACAAAAAGAAGCATCAAATTATGTGCAGAAAGTCAGAGGCTTAGGACATAAAGACGCCTTTGTAGTAGTATTTTATAAAGGTAAACGTACAACTTTTGAACAGGTTAGAGCGTTAGAAAAAGAAAAAAGTTAAGAAAAAGTATGAAAACTGAAATAAAAATAGGAATATTTGGACTTTGCGTCTTAGTAATATTATTTTTTGGAATAAAATTCTTAAAAGGAAGCGATATTTTTCAAAAAGAAAACACTTATTATGCTTACTATAACGATGTTAGTGGAATGCTTGTAAGTAGCAATGTACTAGTAAATGGACTACGGGTAGGATATGTAAAAGAAATAGAAGCGACAAACGAAAGAGCAGATAATTTTCTTGTTACCTTTACCTGCTGTAGCGATATAAAAATACCACAAGATAGCAAGATAACATTGTTTAGTGCTGATTTGTTAGGTTCAAAAGCATTGAAACTTCAACTTGGAACATCAAGCAAAATAATAGAAGATGGTGATACCCTATCAAGTGATAGAGAATTAGGAATGCTTGATAACTTAGGAGCAAGCGTTACTCCGTTAATGAACAATTTAGACAGCATATTGACAAGTCTAAACAAAATCTTGAATGCTCAAACCCAAACTTCTTTGCAGAACACAATAACAAATTTAGAAACAACAACCTCAAAACTAAGTAGCATAAGTTGCGATTTAGATAATTTGATGACAAGTGAAAAGACAAAATTAGCAAAGATAATAGAGAACACAGAAAGCATAACTGCTAATTTCAAAGAAAATAACGAAAAGTTATCAAATATAATAGCAAATGTAGATAACATAGTAGATTCAGCAGCAAAAGCAAACATCGGCACAACACTCATAGAAACAGGAAAGAGCATAGAAAAACTTAACACAGTACTTGGAGTAATAGAAAAAGGAAAAGGAAACGTAGGATTATTAATAAATGACGAAGAACTATACAAAAGTTTAGACAATAGTGCTAAAAACCTTAACAAACTAATAGAAGACATAAAAGAAAATCCTAAGAAATATATCAATGTTTCAGTATTTTAAAAAAAAGTGTAGATATGTTATTTGAAGAAATAGTTTTTGGACCAATAAAATCAAGACGATTAGGCGTAAGTTTAGGAGTAAACGTACTACCAACAGAAAAAAAATATTGTAGTTTTAACTGCATTTATTGTGAATGTGGTTGGAATAAAATAGACACCTCAATACAAGTACTACTAAACAAAAGAGAAGACATAAAAAAAGCACTTTACAAAAAACTATCAGAAAGCACAAAAGAATTCAACACAACAATAGACTCCATTACATTCTCAGGCAACGGAGAACCAACACTTCACCCCGATATTCTCGGAATAGTAGAAGACGTAATAGAGTTAAGAAATCAATATTGCCCACAAGCAAAAATAACCATACTATCAAACTCAACAAACTTAGTAAGAGAAGACGTATTCAAAGCACTACAACTAATCGATAACCCTATCTTGAAAATAGATGCAGGTACAGAAAGAATGTACAAACTAATCAACGAACCTGTAAGTTGCACATTTGAACAAATAAAACAAAAACTAATAGAATTTGGTAGCAAATGCATAGTACAAACTCTTTTGCTAAGAGGAGAATGTAAAGGAGAAAAAATAGACAATACCTCAGAAGAAGAATTTACAGCATGGCTTGAAATAGTAAAACAAATCTCTCCAAAATCAGTTATGCTCTACTCTATTGACAGAGAAACACCTGAGAAAAACCTTGAAAAACTACTTATTCCAGAACTTGAACAATACGCAGAGAGGGTAAGAGCACTTGGAATAGAAACAAACACGTATTAAAATGACTAAAAACCAAACAGAAAAATTAGATAAAATACTACTTCATCCTATATTAGGGTATCTTATATTTCTTTTAGTATTAGGACTAACCTTCTTTCTAACCTTTTCCATAGGCAACTACCCAATGGAATTGATGGAAAAAGGAGTAGATTACATTGCCACCCTACTACAAGAAACAATACCACAAGGATTTTTCAATGATTTAGTCGTACAAGGCATAGTAGGAGGAGTAGGAGGAGTAATAGTCTTTCTACCTAATATTTTGATATTGTTTTTATGTATTTCCTTAATGGAAGAAAGTGGCTATATGTCTCGTGCATCTCAGTTAATGGATAAGTTTATGCACGCAATAGGTTTACATGGAAAAAGTTTTGCTCCACTTATAATGGGATTTGGTTGCAACGTACCCGCAATAATGTCCACACGCTACATCGAAGACAAAAGAGACAGATTAGTAACAATGCTCATCATACCTTTTATGTCTTGTTCAGCACGCTTGCCCGTTTATATCGTAATAGCAGGCACCTTTTTCCCCAACCACTCTACTCTTGTAATGATGACTTTATATGTCTTGGGCGTAATACTTGCAATCCTCTTCGCCCTATTGTTTAAAAAAACCTTCAACAAAAGCAATCACGTACCATATACACTCAACCTACAAGAATATAGCATACCAAAAGTAAAAGCCGTAGCAAGAACAATATGGATAAATTGCAAAGACTACCTCTCAAAAATGGCAGGAATAGTCCTTATTGCCTCCATAGTGCTTTGGTTATTGATGTATTTCCCACAAAAAGACACAAATAACATAGAAGAAAGTTACATAGCACACGCAGGAAAAGTAATAGAGCCTGTAATGAAACCAATAGGATTCGATTGGAAAATATCAGTTTCTCTAATAACAGGCGTTGCAGCAAAAGAAATCATAATCTCCACCCTTGGAGTACTTTATTCAGACAATCCCGAAACAAGTAGCGATGTATTAGAAGAAAAACTAAAATCCTCAGGCGTATTCACCCCACCTGTAGCACTAAGTTTCCTTGTCTTTACATTAATTTATTTCCCATGCACAGCAGTCTTTGCCGCAGTAAAAAAAGAATCAAGACTCAAATGGGCAATATTTGTTGTAACCTACACAACAGTTGTCGCTTGGATTTTAGCATTTGCAACCTATCACATAGCAGGATTGTTTTTCTAAAAAGACTTTTTTGCAAGCAAATTTACATTTTAATTCAGATTAACAAAAGAATCGTCTTTTGTTAATCTTCTTAATTGTTTTTGTCGCTAAGCTACAACTTCTTTTTTATTTCTTATTATTTTTTGTCTGAATTATGGGGAGTATTATAATTCCAATACCTTATAAAACAACCATTTGCAAAGAAGAAAAAAAATCAAAGAAAAAATTAAAAAAAGTAAAGAAAAAAAAGATTTTTTCTTTGAAAAAAATTCAAAAAGCAAAGAGTTTTTTTTCAAAAGAAAAGACACTCATATTCCATTTATAAACACACGTGTTACGTATTATAATATTAACAAAAATCTTTTCTATATTGCATAAAATTTATAACTTTGTCAAATATTTTCATAAAACAGGTTGTAAGCAAATGAAGGATTATATACAGATTGGTATTGAAAAAGGCATTATTTCTTTCAATGATGATATGTCTCGTATTACATACATATATCAAAACAAACATCGCAACTACAATAACCCAGAAGAAAAAGTGCAAGCAGAAGCGTTTTTACGTTTGATAATAGACTATAAATATCCTATTAATAGAATAAAGCTATTTGTTGCAGTTCCAATGGGTAGTGAAACAAAAGAAGCTGATATTGTTGTTTTTAAAGATGATTTATGTTTAATGCCTTATATTCTTGTTGAATGCAAAAAACAAGAAGTAAGTGAGGCTGAATTTCAACAAGCAATAGGACAAGCATATAGTTATGCTTTTGCTATGGCTGGAGAATTGAAATATGTATGGGTTACATCGGGAATAAAGTCTGATTACTTTGAAGTTGATCAAAATTCAAACACAAGAAATCAATTACCAGACATTCCTCAATTTGGAGTAACTAATATTGCTACATACAAATATGTTTACGATGCACAATATCTTCCAGAAGAATCTGGGAAACAACGTTTTTTTGATCTTTCTGTTATTGATCAATCAGAACTTACAAGAAGATTTAAACAAGCTCATGAAGCCCTTTGGGCAGGGGGACAACTCAATCCATCAGAGGCTTTTGATGAATTAGATAAACTTATATTTTGTAAAATTTGGGACGAACGCAAACCAAGGAAAATGGGTGAGCCTTATGATTTCCAAATTATAACAGTACCTAAAGAAATAGAAAAAAACGAAAATAAAAGACGCCTTATTGAAAATGATAATCTATATAATCGTATAATGGCATTGTATGAAGAAGGACGTAAAAAAGACCAAGAGGTATTTCGTGATAATATTCGTTTAACGCCTGAAAAAATACGTACTGTTGTAAGTTATCTTGAAAGTGTTAATCTTGGAGAAACGGATCTTGATAGTAAAGGTCGTGCTTTTGAGACTTTTATGGGTTCTTTTTTTAGAGGTAATTTCGGTCAATACTTTACACCGCGAGAAATAGTAAAATTTATTGTTGATGTATTGCCTATTGAACACGATTCAAAAGTGCTTGATACTTCTTGTGGAAGTGGAGGTTTTTTACTTTATGCACTAAATAAAATTAGAAACAAAGCAAGTGAAATTTATCCAAATTACGCAAAAGATGTTAGGCAACACGACAGATGGTTTAAGTATTGGCACGACTTTGCAGAAAAGAATCTTTACGGAATAGAGATAAGCGAGCAAATTTCGCGTGCTGCTAAAATGAATATGATTATTCATGATGACGGACATACAAATGTAATAACTTCTGATGGTCTCATTTCCGATGAAACCATAATTACCAAGACTAATAATCAAGGATTTAAATATGAAACCTTTGATTTTATCATTACAAATCCACCATTTGGCAGTACTATACGTCAAACAGAACAAGCATACTTAAAAACATATCAATTGGGTAAAAAAGAAGAAGATTGGTTAGCAGTAAAATCTTCTTCTGAACAATATCGTGATGGACAAAGTACAGAAGTTCTCTTTATTGAACAAGATTATAAATTTCTAAAAGAAGGTGGTTATATTGCTATTGTTATTCCTGATGGCATTTTAACAAATAGTAGTATGCAATATGTAAGGACACAAATTGAAGATTGGTTTCGTATAGTTGCTGTTGTTAGTATGCCTCAAACTGCGTTTATGGCAAATGGTGCAGGTGTAAAAAGTTCAGTTTTGTTTTTGAGGAAGTGGACAAAGAAAGAATCTGATCAACTCATAAATACAAAGAAGAATATTGAAAGCAGACTGCTTACTGATAATAATTATCAAACTCAACGTCTAAATTGGGATAAAGAAATTAAACAAAAACAGAAAGAAAAGGTAACAGAGATAAAAGACAAACAAAATATTTCTGCAACTTCTGCAAAACAAACAGAAGAATATAAGTCTTGGAATGCAGATTTACTTGCAGAATATGGCGACAAGGTTGAGGAACTTAAAAGCTTTTTAACTGATCAATATCAGCAAGCAAAGAAAAAAGAATTAACCGATTATCCAATTTTCATGGCAATAGCCGAAAATATAGGCTATGACGCAACAGGTAAAAAGACCGCTATCAATGAATTGGATATTATTGGCGAAGAATTAAAAAAGTTTATTAACTCTCTATGAATTACCAAGTACCACAACATATAAGTAAAGATAAAATCTTCATTATTAATCGATCTACGATTGACAATAGGCTTGATGCTCAATATTATAGTGCGGACTTAGATCTTTCTGGATTTGTAAAGTTATCTTCTGTGGCTATCGTTAAGGGCGGAAAGCGAATACCAAAAGGTTATGGCTATTCAAATGAGCAAACACCATATCATTACCTACGAGTTGCAGACATAGATTCTGATGCACAAGTTGAAGTCAATAACTTGATGAATATATCAGAAGAAGTTTTCAATATTCTTAAACGATATGAAATTTTAGATGGAGAACTTGCTATATCTATTGCTGGCACAATAGGTAAAACAACAATTTTAAAGAACATTCCCATAGATAAAAGAGTTATTCTAACCGAAAACTGTGCAAAAATATTGGCAAAAACAAATGTTGATTTACTACCAGAATACTTAAAAATATGTTTAGAGCTCCCTATTGTTAAGAAACAGCTTGACCTAAATTATATTCAAACCACAATTCCTAAGTTAGGTTTGGATAAGATTGTGGGAATTAAGATTCCACCTATCCCTTGTATTCAAAAGCAACAAGAGATTGTTGATTATATAAATGAGGCTTATATACAAAAACGAGCAAAAGAGGTCGAGTCTCAACAACTATTGGATAGTATTGATGGCTATTTATTGAAAGAGTTGGAAATAAATATACCAAGTGTTGATGATGGATTAAAACATCGTATATTTTTTAGTTCTTTCAATAAGATAATAGATAATCGAATAGATCCTATATATTCTTTATATCTAGATAAGAACGCTTCAAGTGCTAAATATGATAATACTAGCCTTCGTTCAGTTGCACATATTGAAAAAGGGAATACCTTATCAAGTTCGGATGTCGAGGAAGGCAATATACCAGTTATAGCAGGTGGACAAACTAGCCCATATAATCATAACAAATCCAATTATAAAGGAAATATTATAACAGTAAGTGCCTCCGGTGCTTATGCTGGCTATGTTTGGTATCATGATTATCCAATTTATGCTACCGATTGTTGTGTTATCTTCTCTAAAGATGAATCCATATTTATAACAAAATATTTATTTGAAGTATTGAAATTACAGCAAAATGGTATTTATAGATCTCAAACAGGAGCAGCACAGCCTCATGTATATGCTTCAGATTTACAAATGCTAAATATTCCTGTTGTTTCGATAAAAAAGCAACAAGAGATAGTAGATCATATTGCCAATATCCGAACTCGTGCAAAAGCATTGCAAGCAGAGGGAAAAGCAATCTTGGAAGATGCAAAGCGTAAAGTAGAAGAAATGATAATAGGGAAAAAGATATGAAGAAACAACAAGTTCAAATAATACAAAAAGCCTGTGAAATTTGCGATGGTATAGCTAAAGCTATAACTAAAAGAAATAGTGGCCAACCATTTTGTAAAAGTTATTGTCCTGGCGAAAATAACTTAATCGAAACCATTAAACAATTAGTGGAGATTATTAAAGATATTGAGCCAGAGTGTAGCAAACGTTTAATTTTAGATTTACAAAATGCAAGAGATCTTCCACTAGGGCAATGCGTAAATCCATATACATTTGGCTCTATCGTAGGCATTGTTAGCATTTTAAAGTTAAAGTATTTAAAGGAAGGAATAACTACAAGAAAATTTTTTATTAGCCATTCATCTGAAGATAAAGTCATTGTAAATGGATTTGTTAAGGAAATACTAAAAATTGGTTGTAGCTTTAAGGATAGTGATATTTTTTGCACATTAGACCCAACAGTAATCCGAACTGGCGATGATTTCCGTGAGAAAATTGTCGAAAATATGAAAGAGTGCGATTTTATTCTTCTATTTATCTCGGAAAATTATATTAAAAGTGAGATATGTCAAAATGAAATGGGTGCAGCTTGGGCATTGGACAATAAAAGAGTTTTACCTTTTGTTCTACCAAATACTACATTCAATCAAATGGGATTTCTTAATGTTGTTAAACAAGGAGCGTATATTACAGAAAAAAGTAAATTAGATGAATTTTATAATGAGATATGTAATTACTATACTATACATTCTGACTGGCCTGGATTCAATAAAGCAAAAGAGGATTTTATAGAAATAGTAAGAGAGAGTATTGTAAAATAATAACTAAGTTGTGATTTTTATACCATAATTTATTGTAAATAAAGAAACTAAAAATGGGACGAAATTTACATAGTAAACCATTTGATGATGGTACATTAAAAAAATTAGAGATATTTGAACTCTATACAAAAGAATGGTTACCAACATTTATTATGTCTAAAAGCCAATATATTTGTATTTTTGATTTTTTCGCAGGTACAGGGTATGATCTAAATAATATACCTGGTAGCCCTATTCGTATACTTATGCAAGTAAAAGAACAATTAGGTAATATATATCAAAATAAAACTAAAGTTTACTTGATATTTAATGAATTTGACAAGGTAAAAAGTGAACAATTAAAAAAAGCTTGTGATAATTTTGTTGATTCTGACAAAGAATTACATAGAGCAAAAGAAAATAAAATTTTGAATTATAAAATTTTTCAAGAAGATTTTGCCAAATTATTTCCAAAGTGCATTAAGTGTATAAATAATTATCCATCCTTGGTGTTTCTAGATCAGAATGGAGTAAAATTTACATCAGATAAGTATTTTATGCCTTTAGTCAAATCCAAATGTACTGATTTTTTGTATTTTATTTCATCATCCTACGTTAGTAGATTCGGCAATACTAATGAATTCTCAAAACATATTTCTTATGATAAAGAACGTGCTGAAAAAGAACCTCCAACTTGGATACATCGCAATATATTGGATCAATTAAAAAAACGTATTCCCCTTGGGAATAAAACGAAGTTATATCCATTTACAATAAAAAAGAATGTGAATATTTATGGAATAGTTTTTGGAGCAAGTCATCCCAGAGCTGTTGATAAGTTTTTAACTACAGCATGGAAAGAAAATAAGATAAATGGAGAAGCTAACTTTGATATATATGATGATCAAAATAAAAATCAAATCACATTGTTTGGAGATAAGCCTTTGACAAAAATAGAAAAATTTCAAAGTGATTTACGTGATGGCCTAATGACCAAACAACTTAAAACAAATAAGGATGTTTACGATTATACTTTAGAACAAGGACATATACCTAGTCATGCTGTTGAAGAATTAAAGAAAATGAAAAAAGAAGGACTTATTAAATATGATAGAACTCCAAAGGTTAATTATGAACAAGTATATAAATCCAAAAATATTATAACTTACGAATGAAAACAACAAAAATAGAATGGACTGATAAGACTTGGAATCCTATAACTGGTTGTACCAAGTATTCACAAGGCTGTGCCAACTGCTATGCAGAAACAATGTCACGTAGACTTAAAGCTATGGGATTAGATAAATATGCAAATGGTTTTGAACTCGCATTACACAATGATTGCTTGGAAGAACCAATGCAATGGAAAAAACCTCATAATATTTTTGTATGTTCAATGAGTGATTTATTTCACAAAGACGTTCCTTTTGAGTTTATAGATAAAATTATAAATACAATTAAACAAACTCCACAACATCGTTATCAACTTTTAACAAAAAGAGCAAAAAGAATGGCTGAATATTTTCAAAATAGAGAAATTCCTAAAAATGCGTGGTTGGGAGTTACTGTTGAAGCACAATCATCTAAAAAAAGAATTGAAATTTTACGCACATTAAATGCTCCTATTCACTTCCTTTCTTGCGAACCTCTAATAGAAGATTTAGGAATTCTCAATCTTGATAATATAGATTGGGTTATTGTTGGTGGTGAAAGCGGTTCAAAAGCTAGACCTATGAAAGAAGAATGGGTTTTATCAATTAAGGAACAATCAGAACAACAAGGCTCTGCTTTTTTCTTTAAACAATGGGGCACATGGGGTAGCGATGGAATTAAAAGGAATAAATGTGTTAATGGCAAGTTACTGCAAGGTAAAATCTTTCAAGACATGCCAAGTATAAATAATTAATCAACTATGGGTAAAACGGTTACTACTTATTTAATTGATGGAGATCCTAAGGGAACTCAATATGCTTTTATTAGCAATAAGATTTGTCAAATGTTTGTTGTGCCTCGTTCTAATCTTGCTTATCTCAACTCGCAAGAGAAATTGCAAAAGCCTGCTTTTTATATCTTGCTTGGAGAAGATGAAACAACAAAGCCGCAAGCCTATATAGGAGAAACAGAAAATTTTCGTGAACGAGTAAAGGATCATGACTCTAAAAAGACATTTTGGCAAAAGGCTCTTATCTTTGTTTCAAAGGATGCTGATATGACAAAGGCTGATGTGCAATATTTAGAATATAAAGCTATTGAGTTGGCAAGGAAAGCAAATGCTTATGTGTTGAGTGATAATAAGCAAACGCCAAAGTCTCCTAATTTGCCCGAATATCAAAAAGATTCTATGGACGAATTCTTTGATGATGTTAAGTTCTTGGCATCGTTTATCGGTTGCAATATCTTTGAAATCGCACAACCTAAATCGGAACACTTATTTTTCCTTAAAACTCGCAAGTGTGATGCCGTTGGTTTTTACAATTCAAGTGGTTTTACTGTTTTGAAAGGCAGTGTAATTGCTGATACTTCTGTGCAATCTTTTTCTTGGAAAGAGAAACGTGAAGCAATGTTAAAAGAATACACAGCAACAGAGAATGAGAAATTAGTAATGACTTGCGATAAAGTGTTTTCAAGCCCAAGCACCGCCGCAGATTTCTGTAATGGCAGTAGCAATAATGGTTGGATTGTGTGGAAAGACAAAGACGGCAACACCTTAGATTCTGTATATAGAAAAGATTTAGACAAATGATAATTTAAAAACCTCGGTACAAAGCAATAGAAAAAACTGGGTTTTTTCACTATTAAGCAACAAGCATTAAAAAGTTTATCTATAAATACTATCAAAACCTCTCCCACCACAAAACCCACCTTAGACCTTAACCCTTCCACAAGTTGTCTTGTAGTCTCGTAGACTCAAAAAAAAAGAGCCTCGCTTTTCAGCGAAGCTCT
>CALEFF010000033.1 GCA_937876865.1 uncultured Bacteroidales bacterium
GTTTATCATTTCTATTTGCATATCGGCTCCGAAAACTCCTGTTTTAACGTCTTTTTCAAAAATTACGAATTTCTTAAATTGTTTCACACATACACTTATATTTGGATTCGTACATATTATATTCCATTTTCGTGTAGCATTATTCACATTTAAATCTAATGGTAGGTCGAAGTGCAGGGGAATAACACATTGCACTAATTCCATTGTTTTCAATCTTAATTTCTTCGTTTGCAATTTCTTTCAAACGCTTAATCAATTCTTCTCTACTTTCTGACATATTAGGTTATTTTTTTGTGTTTATAGTGCAAATATATAAAAAGCTCATAATTGTTATGAGCTTTTCCTTGTTTTATTTTATTTTTAATTTTCTTATTGTTTGTCGTATTTTAATACCTCATCGTAAAAAAAGTCTAACTCTACGCCTGCTTGTGCAAACATTTGTTCTGAGTCTTTTCCTGCGTGGTATTTCATTTGACAAACCACTCTTTTGATTCCGCAATTTATTATCATCATTGCACAAGTGCGACAAGGAGTCATTTTACAATAAAGAGTAGCCCCATCAAGTGCAATTCCTCTTCTTGCAGCTTGACAAATTGCATTTTGTTCTGCATGAACAGTTCTTACACAATGATTACTAATGCTTCCATCTTCATTTATCATTTGCTTAAACAAATGTCCGACATCATCACAATGAGGTAATCCTTTTGGAGCTCCTACATATCCTGTTACAAGCACTTGTTTGTCTTTGACAATCACACAACCACTTCTGCCTCTATCACAAGTTGCTCTTTTTGCTGCTGCATTAGCCAAATCCATGAAGTATTCGTCCCAAGAAGGTCTTTTAAATTTTTCCATTTGTTTTAAAACTTCTTCTACTTGCTTTGAAAGCGATTCTACATCTTGGTCATTGTTGAAAGTGTAATCTGCTTTCTGCATACAGATTGCAATATTTTGACTATTATTGTTGTCTGATTGCATTTCACGTTTTTCATTCTCAACAAAGGTTTCAAAACTTACATTATCGGTTGCACTTTTTCTAAGAGAAATTCTTTGATAGCGTGTTTTTATATCAGCATCTACTGAAAACAAATAGAAATTATGAATGTTTCTTAATAGTTCTATTTCCTTATCGTTGCGAATACTTTCTATCACACAATCATCTCCATTTGCGATAGCAGTATTTAAGATAGTTTTTACTATGTAATCGTTTCCAAATTCTTCCCTTAGAGAATTTGCAGTTGAAGTCATCGTGTCGCGATTTATTTCTAAACCACGTTTTTTGATTTCTTCAACAAGAAAATCCCTAACTGAATAATGTTTAAACCCTTTTTTGATTAACAATTCTACAATAGTACCCTTTCCAGCTCCTATTGTGCCTGTTATTCCTATTATTATCATACCTTATATTTGTAAGATAGGTTGTCAAGTTCTTTATTTGCTTTTACGATTTTTTCTTTTAGACTTTCTTTGTAGTCAAGCATTTTCTTTTTTAGTTCATCGTCTGCTGTAGAAAGTATTTGTAGTGCTAAGATTGCTGCATTTAAAGCACCATTTATTGCAACTGTTGCAACAGGTATTCCAGGAGGCATTTGCATCATTGCAAGTGCGGCGTCCATTCCCTCTAATGAAGCTTTAATTGGAACACCTATAACAGGCAATGGTGTCATTGCTGCAATTACTCCTGGTAAATGAGCTGCCATTCCTGCTGCTGCAATAATTACTTCAATGCCTCTTTTGTGAGCATTAGTTGCAAATTCTTCTACTTCTTTTGGTGTACGATGTGCAGACAAAGCATTGATTTCAAAAGGTATTTCCATTTGTTCAAAAAACTTCGCTGCATTTTCCATAATAGGCAAATCCGAAGTTGAACCCATTATTATACTTACTCTTGCTTTCATTTTTAAATCCTAAATATTTAATGTGATTAAATCATTTCTTGTTCTTTTAAGAAATCCTTGTACTTTTGAGAAAAGTATTCAGCATCTTTTTTTGAGTATCTTACGTTAGTGAATACTTGTGCAAGGTTTTCTTGTTTTGATTCAGCAATATATTTTTTTATTTGAGGGAGTTGTTCAAATGATTCATAGAGTTGTTCAATTTTTTCTTTATTATAATCTTCGTATTCTTCGTAATGAACAACTGCCTCCAAAGGTAATCTTTCTGTCAAAGGAGGATTCTCTGCTGGATAGCCCAAAGTAATCGTGGTAACAGGCACAACACCTTTTGGAAGATGCAATAATTCTGCTATTTCTTTGGCTTGATAGTTTACTGTGCCAATATAGCAAGCCCCTATACCTAATTCTTCTGCTGCACTAACCATTGCTTGGGTACAAATAGTTGCATCTATTGTTGAAACATTCAACCATAAAAAATTATCATAACTTTTAGGTGCGTTTCTTTGCTCACAATATTTGTGAAAACGATTTACATCTGCACAAACAGTCAAAACAACAGATGCGTCTTTGACCATAGGTTGATTAAAATGAAGTTTGCAAAGTGCTTCTTTGTTTTCTTGTTTTTGGGTAACAATTATGCTGTATATTTGCATATTTCCACAGTTTGAGGCTCTAACTCCTGCTTGCAAGATGGTGTCAAGAGTTTCTTTTTCAATCGCCTTATCGCTGTATTTTCTGATTGTTCTTCTATTTAGAAGAGTATTTATTCCGTTGTGTTCCATAATGTTCTTTTTTACGCAGTTTTCTAAGAAACGTTTACCTTTGTTAAATATTTTCTTAGGAAATAAAGTTTTCTTATATTTGCAAAATAAATCAAAAGTAGTACTTTTGTAGTATGGATAAAGATAAAAATATAATAGAAAACGTAACAAATAACGACTATAAATATGGTTTTGTTACCGATATTGAGACCGAATTTATTGAAAAAGGATTAAACGAAAATGTTATTCGTCATATATCTAAGGTAAAGCAAGAACCCGAATGGCTTTTAGAGTTTCGATTAAAGGCTTATAGGAAATTCATTACTATGAAACAACCTGATTGGGCTCATCTTAATATTCCACCAATAGATTATCAAGATATTATTTACTATGCAGCACCTAAGAAGAAAAAAGAATTAGCAAGTCTTGATGAAGTTGACCCTGAACTTTTGGAAACTTTCAATAAACTTGGAATTTCTCTTGACGAACAAAAAAGATTAACAGGTGTAGCCGTTGATGCTGTGATGGACTCGGTGTCGGTTAAGACAACTTTTCACGATACATTAAGCAAAGCAGGCGTTATCTTCTGTTCATTTAGTGAAGCTGTTAAAAATCACCCTGATTTAGTAAAACAATATTTAGCAAGCGTAGTTCCAATAGGAGATAACTACTTTGCAGCACTTAATTCAGCCGTTTTCTCTGATGGTTCTTTCTGTTATATTCCAAAAGGAGTACATTGTCCAATGGAACTTTCGACTTATTTTAGAATAAACGCAGCTGGCTCAGGACAATTCGAGAGAACGCTGATTGTAGCTGACGAAGGCTCTTACGTTTCCTACATGGAAGGCTGTTCTGCTCCACAAAGAGATGAAAATCAACTGCACGCAGCTATTGTAGAGATTGTCGTAATGAAAGATGCTGAAGTAAAATACTCAACAGTTCAAAATTGGTATCCAGGAGATAAAGATGGAAAAGGAGGAATCTACAATTTCGTTACTAAAAGAGGAATGTGCAAAGGAAATAATTCTAAACTATCTTGGACACAAGTTGAAACAGGTTCAGCAATCACTTGGAAATATCCTTCATGTGTTCTTTTAGGTGATAATTCTGTAGGAGAATTTTATTCTGTCGCAGTAACAAACAATCATCAGCAAGCAGACACAGGCACAAAGATGGTTCACGTAGGACGAAATACTAAAAGTACAATTATAAGCAAAGGAATATCAAGTGGAAAAAGCCAAAACTCATATAGAGGTTTAGTAAAGGTAAATAGATTAGCAGAAAATTCAAGAAATTATTCACAATGCGATTCTTTATTGCTAACAGATACTTGTGGAGCACACACATTCCCTTATATAAAAGTTGATAATCATTCCTCAATAGTAGAACACGAGGCAACTACCTCAAAGATTTCAGAAGACCAATTATTTTATTGTCGTCAGCGAGGCATAAGTCAAGAAGGAGCAATAGGGCTTATAGTAAACGGATACGCAAAAGAAGTTTTAAATAAATTGCCTATGGAGTTTGCGGTTGAAGCACAAAAATTATTATCCATAAGTTTAGACAATAGTGTTGGATAAAATGAAAAATTATAAGATATTAGTAATAAGATTTTCTTCAATAGGAGATATTGTTTTAACAACTCCTATTGTCAGAGCGTTAAAACAGCAATTAAAGAACGTAGAAATACATTACTTAACAAAAAAAACAAACTATTCTCTCCTACAAAACAACAAATATATTGATAAAATACATTTGTTAGAAGATGCTGATTTGCTAAAAAAACTAAGAAAAAACAAATTTGACTATATTGTTGATTTACATAACAACCTTCGTACACTAAGAATTAAGGCGATGCTTGGAGTAAAAAGCAAAGCCTTTCCAAAATTAAATTTAAAAAAATTCCTACTTGTAAACTTCAAAATCAATAAACTTCCAAACATTCATATTGTAGATAGATATTTTGAAGCCACAAGTAAATTAGGAGTAAAAAATGATAAGAAAGGATTAGATTTCTTTTTACAAGAAGAAGATTTTGTTTCACCCGATGCTCTACCATTAGACTTTCACAATGGATATATTGCAATTGTTGTAGGAAGCAAACATTTTACAAAACAAATGCCGTTGAATCTCTTAACTCAAATATGCAAAAGATTAGACAAACCAATAATCCTTTTAGGCGATAAAATAGATTACGAAAAAGCATATAAGATTGAAAAAGAAATTGGTTCAAAAGTTTTTAATGGGTGTGGAGCCTACAACATCAATCAAAGCAGTGCCTTGATTAAAAACTCGCTTGGAGTAATTACAGCAGACACAGGACTTATGCATATAGCTTCTGCTTTGGATAAAAACATAATTTGTCTTTGGGGAAACACCGTTATGGATTTTGGAATGTATCCTTACCGAGCAGAAAACTCACAAGCTCAAACCTATAACTTTGAAATAAAAAATCTATCGTGTCGTCCGTGCAGTAAATTAGGATATAAAAAATGTCCAAAAAAGCATTTTAAATGTATGAACGACCAAAATGTAGATGAAATCGTAAGAATAGCCAATAATTGGAAATAAGAAAAATGGAAGAAAACAAACACCAAGAAGCACAAGCAAGTTTTTCAAAACTACTAACCATAATGGACGAACTTAGAGAAAAGTGTCCATGGGATAAAAAACAAACAAATCTAAGTTTAAAATCCAACACAATAGAAGAAGTCTATGAATTAGCCCAAGCAATAGAGGATGACGATAAACAAGAAATAAAAAAAGAACTTGGAGACTTGCTTTTACACGTTGTTTTCTATTCAAAAATTGGTAGCGAGCAAGGAGAATTTGACATAAAAGCAGTAATAGATTCCCTATGTGAGAAACTAATAAGACGACACCCTCATATTTACGGAGAAGTAAAAGTAGAAAATGCAGAAGACGTTAAAAAAACTTGGGAACAAATAAAAATGACAGAAGGAAGAGAATCTGTATTTTCAGGAGTCCCAAGAGCATTAGATTCTTTAATAAAAGCATATAGATTACAAGAAAAAGCAGCAGGAGTAGGCTTTGATTGGGAAGAAAAAGAACAAGTTTGGGATAAAGTAAAGGAAGAATTACAAGAATTAGAAGAAGAAGTAAAAAATCAAAACTCGCAAGAAAAAATAGAAGAAGAGTTTGGAGACGTACTTTTTGCACTAATAAACTATGCTCGTTTTCTAAAAATAAAACCAGAACACGCCTTAGAGAAAACAAATCGTAAATTCATAAAACGATTTCAATACATAGAACAAATAGCACAAGAACAAAATAAAAAACTTCAAGAAATGACGCTTGAAGAAATGGAAACAATTTGGAATAACGCAAAAATAATGGAGGAATAAAAAAGATGATAGAAATTATACCACAAAATCACTTTGAAGTAAATAGTTACGTATTATTTGATGAAACAAAAGAATGTGTTTTAGTTGATGTTTGCTCGCAAGGAGCCTTACAAGAAAGAGAGATAATCAACTTTATAGAACAACATTCCTTAAAAGTAAAACACATATTGCTTACTCACCCTCACGTAGATCACCTTTGTGGTTCATCATTTGCTTGTAAACAATTCTCTTTGCCTATAACAATGAGCATAGATGCAGTGAAAATGTTTCAAACAGCCGAAAGCCAAGCTTCAATGATGGGATTTGAGCTCGGAGATATTGAAAACGTAAAGATAAAAACCATAATGCCTGGCGATGTTATTGAATTTGGAAATAGTAAGATAGAATGCCTTGACACAGCAGGTCATTGCGTTGGAAGTTTAAGTTATTACAATGTAAAAGAGAAGTACATAATTACAGGAGATGCTCTTTTTGCACAATCAATCGGCAGAACGGACCTTCCAACAGGAGATTTAGACCAACTACTCTCTAATATAAAAGAGAAAATACTCACTCTACCCGAAGAAACCAAAGTATATCCAGGACACGGCCCTTATTCAACAGTTGATTACGAAAAAACACATAACCCATTCTTATTATAGCCTTATGAAAAAGCAAGTAATTTATATTTTTCTTTTAGTTATTTTGGTTCTGCCTTTTGGAATAAAAGCACAAGACTTTCGTGCAGGATTGCAATTTGGCATTGTGCCTTCACAAGTTGATGGAGATGGAATGACAGGCTTTAATAAAATAGGACTAATGGGCGGAGCATTCGTAGAAAGAAATATAAGCGAAAAAATTTTCCTTTTTACTGATTTGTCTTTTACTATGAAAGGGAGCAGGGTTGCAAGTAGCAAAAATGTAAACTTCGATCAAGTGGAATTAACAACTAATTACATTGATTGGGGCTTGTATTCAGGTTATAGACTCTCAAATAAAATAGATTTAAAAGCAGGTTTAGTTCCTTCTGTCTTGATTTACCATAAAGAATGTACAGCAGGAGGTATAGAATTATTTGGAGAAGACACATTTCGTCCATTAAATCTATTAGTATCTTGTGGAGCGAATTATCGTTTTTCAAGACATTTTTCAATAAATGCTACATATAATTATTCCATTGTAAGCATTCGTCCTGGGGAATTAGTAATGATAGATTTTCACATAGGAGAAACTCACGCTCAATATCACAACTACATAAATCTTTCTTTAATGTACCATTTCTAAAACAAAGAATTGGCAAAATATTTCAAAGAAAAAAAATTTTTTTTCTTTGCTTTTTTTCTTTTTTTCAAAGAAAAAATTTTGTAGGTTAAATTTCTTTTCTTACCTTTGCCAACGATAAGGCAATAAACCTTACTAGGAGGAACTGAAAATCCTAAGAAAAAAAAGAGTAAGACATTTTAATAACAAATAAATTTAATTGCGCTATGAAAAAAGTATTAGTTTTAATGGGAGCTTTCTTAGCTTTCGCAGCATGTAACCCACCTTCAGATTGTGATTGTACAGTATCTGGTGAAATGATAAATGTACCATTATTCACAGACGAACAAGCTACATTAGTAGAATTTGAAGGAAATTGTGAAGAAGCTGCTTGGACAGATTTATCACAAGAATTACAAAATTCATGGCTTGATGAAAATGGCGATGCAGGTGGATTAACTTTAAGCTGCGTAGAACGCTAATTAAAAGCTAAAAGATTTATTAAGGAATATCCTTATTGGGTATTCCTTTTTTTTGAATTTTAAAATTTAATTATGAGAAAAATATTTTTAGCATTAGCGTTAGTGGTTTCTTGTGGTGTTTTAACATCTTGTAGTGAAACAGTAGATTGTGTTTGCACTGACGGAGTTGAACAATATTATTATTACGATTGGGCAGGTAGTTGTTCAGAGGTTGCTCTTGATATGAAAAAAGCAGAAGTTGGCTCTACGCCTATCGTTTGCGAAGAACAATAATTTGTTTTATGAGTTTCAAGAAAATTATTTTCCCTATAATCCGAATTTTTATAGGACTTGTTTTTATTGCTTCTGCTATTACAAAATATATTTCAATAGAAGCATTTGATATGTTTGTGTTTGAACACGAACTATTTTCTTGGAATTTCACCAATTTCCTTACAAGAATTCTTATTTCTTGTGAAGCATGTTTAGGATTGATGTTAGTAATTGGCATTTATCCTAAATTATCTCGATGGCTTGTAGTAGGCTCGCTCTCTTTCTTTACAATCTATGTTTTATTGAAGCCTTTGCTTTTCCAAGTTGATGCGGAGAATTGTCATTGCTTTGGAGAGGTATTGATTTTATCGGATTCTCAAACAATAATCAAAAACATTGTACTTTTAGTGCTTTGTATTGCTTTATTTTTTGACAAAGGGTGGAAAATAAAATATTCAAAACTTATTTTTGTTCTTTGTCTATTGGCTCCACTTGCTACATCTTTTATTGTACGTCCGCCAGATGTTATTGTAAATAGGCTTTATGGTAAGCAGGCTCAATTGAATATGGAAAGTTTTGAAAAACTTCTTTCTCTTGAACAAATAGAGGAGTTAAGGATTTCTCAGGGAAAGAAAGTTCTTTGTTTGTATTCTACGGGTTGTAAGCACTGTAAACGCACCGCAATCAAACTTGATGTAATGATTAAACGACATAATTTAGATAAATCAAAGTTTGGAGTTGTGTTTTGGGGCAAAGAAGAGGGTATTGATTTGTTTTACAAAGATACCTCTGTTGAAAAATTACCTACAACACAGGTTCCTCCCTTGCTATTCCTTTCTGCAACTAACGGACGTCAACCTATAATTGTGCTTTTAGAGAATGGAAAAGTGGTTGATTTATTTAAATCAATCAATATAGACGAAGAAAAGATTACTGATTTTCTTCAATAGTTTTTATCGTTAGGTTATAACATTTCACTTTATTATTGCGTTTTATATCATATTGAAATATTATTTGATATGGTTAAGATACTTTGGGTTGATGACGAAATAGATTTATTGAAACCTTATGTTCTATTTCTTGAAACAAAGGGTTATAGTTTTTCTCTTGCAATAGATGGCAACGAAGCACTTGATATTCTTGCAGAAGAGAAGATAGATATTGTTTTTTTAGATGAGAATATGCCTGGATTAAGCGGTTTGGAAGTTCTAACAATCATTAAGGAACGTTATCCTGCTTTGCCAATAATTATGATAACAAAAAGCGAAGAGGAGCAAATAATGGAGCAAGCTATTGGCTCAAAAATCTCGGATTATCTCATTAAGCCCGTAAATCCTAATCAAATATTACTGACTTTAAAGAAACATTTAGATACAAAACGCCTTGTTAGCGAAAAATCTACTATGAGTTATCAACAAGAGTTTCGTCAAATAGGAATGAAACTTATGGATAATGACCTTGATTGGCAAGAATGGATAGAACTTTATAAGAAACTTGTTTATTGGGAACTTAACCTTGCAGAATCAAATGATGTAAGTATTTTTGATGTTTTAAAACAACAAAAACAAGAAGCAAACAATCAATTTTCTAAATATTACCAACAAAAATATATTGATTGGATTAGTAAAAAGGATACTGATGCTCCTTTGTTTTCTCATACGCTTTTAAAAAATAAACTTTTCCCCGATCTTAACAAAGATGAGAAATCAAACTTTTTAATAATAATTGACAATTTTCGTTTTGACCAATGGAAAATTCTTCAAACACATATTGAGCAATATTTTAGAGTTGAACAAGAGAATATTTATTATAGCATTATTCCAACAACGACTCAATATGCAAGAAATGCACTTCTTTCAGGTATGATGCCTTCCGATATTAAAAAAACTTATCCTGACTTGTGGCTTGATGAAGACCAAGAGGGTTTAAAGAATCAAAACGAATATATTTTCTTACAAAAACATCTTAAAAACAATAAATTTGACATCAAAACCTCATATCACAAAGTCTTAAATGCTACTTTCGGTAAGAAAATTATAGATAACTTAAGCAATCTTCTACAAAATAAATTGAATATAGTTGTTTACAACTTTATAGATATGCTTTCGCATGCTCGAACTGAATCTATGCTCGTTAGAGAGTTGGCAGAAGATGAAAACTCTTATAGAAGCGTTACTAAAACGTGGTTTGAACATTCTACTCTCTTAGATTTAATAAAGTTTCTTAGTACAAAAAAAGTTAATATCTATATTACAACCGACCATGGCTCTGTAAAAATTAACAATCCTGTAAAGATACGTTCTACAAAAGATGCTTCTGTTAATTTAAGATACAAGGTAGGGAAACTAATGGACTACAATCCTAAACAAGTCTTTGATGTAAAGAATCCAGAGGATATTTTCTTGCCACGACTTCATATTTCCTCTCCATATATCTTTGCTCGTGCAAATGATTTCTTTGCTTATCCAAATAATTACAATCATTATGTGCAATATTATATGAATACATTTCAACACGGAGGCATTTCTATGGAAGAAGTAATGATTCCATTTATAAAACTAACAAATAAATAGATTCTATGAAAAAGCAATATATACTTGAAAGCCTATCTTCTATTGATAAAGTGGCAGAAGAAATCATTAAAGATTTCCCTTCTTCAAGGCTTTTTTCGTTAAATGGGAATATGGGTGCAGGAAAAACCACTCTTACAAAGTCTTTGTGTAAGGCATTAGAGGTCGAAGACAATGTTTGTTCACCAACTTTTGCTATTGTGAATGAATATTTTTCTCAAAAGATAGGAACAATTTATCATTTTGACTTTTATAGAATTAAAAACCTTCAAGAAGCTATTGATATTGGCTTTGATGATTATATTTTTAGCGGAAATTATTGTTTTATGGAATGGTGCGAAAATATTTCTCCGCTATTACCTGATGAAATTACGGAAATAAAAATTGAGGTACAGCAAAACGATAGCAGACTAATAACTGTTGAAGTCCTTTCTTAAAAAGGGGTTATTGATTTAAGGCTTCTAATATTTTTTGATAGTGTTCTTTTACTGTTTCGCTCCAAGTTTCTTGTTCTGAAAGAAAGTTATCTAAAATCATTTTAGCATTTTGATAATCTTTTTTAGCGAATAAAATCCAAGCATAAGTATCTGCAAAAGTTATGTTGTATGATTGAGCATCATAAGTTTGTTTTGACATTTTTTCTGCTTTGTCAAGCTCAATGTTCTCTAAGCATAAATAATATGCATAGTTGTTTAAGACCATTAGGTTATTAGTATCTTTTTCTAATGCTTTTTCAAAATACTCAAAAGCCTTATCTTTGTTTTCTATTCTATAATATGCTTCTGCTAAATTAGAATAAATATCTATGTAATCACTTTGTTGCTTTGCGTATTTCAAGCCTTTTTCCAATGTTTCTATGGCTTTTTCATATTCTTTTAAATTTACTAAAGAATATCCTTTAACAATATAAAAAATACATTCTCTTGGGTAAAGTTTTATGGCATCATCACAAGTTTTTATTCTTTCTTCATCTCCTGCTCTAAACTGTTGGGTAATTATATATCTCTTATACAAATCCATATCTCTCACTCCGTATTCTACGGCTTTCTTACAAGCTTGATATGCTTCATCCATACGAAATGTTCTCATATATCCAATAGATAGAAACTGCCACAAACGTCCTTCTTCTGGATACATATTCAACATTGTTTCTAAATGTTTGATGTAATTCCTTAGAGTTTCTATATCTTCATCTACTTTTGCTTTATAAAGACCAAGAATTATTTGATTTTTTTCTTCAAATCCCATTTTTGTAGTCCTGCATAATTTGTCTATATAAATCTCAGCAGAAGGCATATCGCCCTTTTTGTAATAGATTTCCATTAAAGCGACTATGTTTTCTACATTATTAGAATCTATTTCTTCTACTTTTTTCATCAAATTCAATGCTTTTTCTTCCTTCTCATTGTTTAGGTAGTATTGGGCTAATATTGAAAGATAAGCAACATTGCTTGGATATTCTTTACTAAGAATTTCTATTTCTTTAATGGCTTTTTCGTGTTGGTTTTGACTCTTATAAATATTGTATTTCAACATTGAACAATATTCGTTAATGCCTTGTCTTTTTTCAAGTAGATTCGCAATCTCTATTGCTTTGTTTATTTCGTTTGCATTTACATAAATACCTACTAACTCCGAATAATATTCTGTTACCTCAGGTTGTAATTCGATTATTTCTCTGTATTGCGCTGCTGCTTTATCAGTCTGATTGGTTAAAAGATATATTTCTGCTAATTGAGTGCGATACCAATGATTTTTTGGTGATAATTCTATTGCTTTCTGATTATATTCTATTGCAGAGGCAATGTTTTTGCTTTCAAAGTCTATGGCTGCAAGTTGATAATAAGCAAGAGAATTATTTGGTTGAAAACGAATAACTTCTTTATACAAAGAACTCGCTTTTTCAAGATTACCTAATTCTCGTTGAGTAGCAGCATCAATAACTAATTGTGCTACTTTTATGTCGTTATCGTTAGGTTGTTTAACTGCTTTTTCTTGATTTTTACAAGAAGATAAACATAAAATTAAGAACAATAAAGTTAAAATGATGCTACTACGTTTCATATATTTTTTAATTTATACAACTATAATCTCCTAAGTTCAATGCTTGTTCTTTATTTTCGATTTTTGCAAATGAACCTATCATACTATCCTTTAAAATTGCATTTTCTATTACCGTTTCTTTTCCTACCATGCTGTCTTTTATACAAGAATTGCTTATCTTACAATTTTCTCCAATACTTACTCTTGGTCCAATAACGCAATTTTTAATTTCAGCACCTTTTCCTATATAAACAGGTTGAATAATCAAAGTGTTGTCAGTTATAACATATTCATCCAATAATTCTTCTGATAATTCATAAATACCATTCTTAGCAGACTTCAATTCTAACACCCTTCCACAAGTTTCAACTGTCGCTTGTGGATTTCCACAGTCTAACCATTCTTTTACATCGTTTGTTTTAAACTTCAATCCTTTATCAAGCATATTTTGAAGTGCATCTGTGAGTTGATACTCTCCCGATTTAGTGATATTGTTATCGATTAAATATTGCAATTCGTTTCTTAGATTTTCACCATCTTTGAAATAATAGATACCAATTATTGCTTCATTACTTACAAACTCTTTTGGTTTTTCCACAAATCCACAAATAGTTTGATCTGCGTTCTTTTTGACAACTCCAAACGCACTTGGGTCGTCTACTTTGTGAGTCCAAATAATTCCATCTTCATTTGTTTCCAAAGTAAAGCCTGCATCAAACAATGTATCTGCAAAAGCCACTGTTACCTTACCAGAAAGACTTTCCTTTGCACAAAGAATCGCATGAGCAGTTCCAAGAGGCTCGTTTTGATAGTAAATCTTTCCTGTTGTACCTAATTGTTTCGCTATATTTAATAGGTTATTTTCTACTTCTTTTCCGAAATCTCCAATTATGAAACCTATTTCTTCTATTTCTTCTCCCACAACTTCTCTTATATCTTCGCACAAGTGTTGAACGATTGGCTTACCTGCCAATTCTATTAAAGGTTTTGGCGTTACTAATGTGTGAGGGCGTAATCTCTTGCCCATACCTGCCATAGGAATTACTATTTTCATAATTTTATATTTTTAATTTAAAAAAAAACAACTATTTATTAAACTACAAAATTACAAAACATTTGACTAATCTATCAGAAAATTCAAGAGAATTATCCTTAATTGAGCATTTTTTTGTAATTTTACAGCTCATTTTTTGAACAATTTATATGAAAAATAAGGCAATATATCTCATATTTTTAATGTTTTTGGGAGTTTCTTTATCTGCACAAGATATAGATAATACTGAGTTTTTTACTCAATTTGAAAGAAACTATGATAGTTTATTACATAGATATTATGTAAGACAAAACTCTAAATTTTTAACTCAAAGATACAATTCAAACAATCAAACATATTATCCAAGAATTAAAGCAGCAGATCTTCCTGATAGTGTAATTGCAAATCGTTTAAGAAAGATTCCCTCTGCAATAGAATTGACTTATAATGACAAAGTACGCTCACATATTATTTATTATGTAGATAAAATCGGCGATAGAGTTGGAGTAATGTTAGGATTGAGCAAATACTATTTTCCTATCTTTGAAAACATATTAGATAAAGCAGGAGTTCCTGAAGATTTAAAGTATTTAGTCATTATAGAGTCTGCTTTAAATCCCACAGCCGTTTCAAGAGCAGGTGCAACAGGCCTTTGGCAATTTATGCACTCTACAGGAAAAATGTATGATTTAAGAATAAACTCTGTAATTGACGATAGACGCGACCCAATTAAAGCAACATACGCTGCTGCACGTTATTTAAGAGATTTATATAAAATATATGGAGACTGGACCTTGGCCTTAGCCGCTTACAACTGCGGACCAGGTAATGTAAACAAAGCTATTCGTCGTTCAGGCAAAGACACTTTTTGGGGAATGTATGATTATCTCCCAAGAGAAACACGAGGATATGTACCTGCTTATATAGCTGCAGTTTATGCAATGACATATTACCAAGAGCATGGAATAGAAATAGAACGTATTTCTAAACCTTTACATCTTATTTCAGATACAGTGATGCTTAGTAAAGACATTCACTTTAAGCAAATAGAAGAAGTGATGAATATATCCATTGAAGAATTGAGAGAGATGAACCCTCAATATAAAATGGATATGATCCCTGGTAGCCAAGATAAATATAGTTTAAAATTACCTTTGACTTATATCAATGATTTCATAAGTTTAGAAGATAGCATCTCTAATTACAAAAAAGAAGAATATTTTGGCGAAAGTAAAGTAAAGAATGGCCAAATAGCAAACGGAGAAATAGAATACAGAGAAAGAATGGTATATCACAAAATCCGTAAAAACGAGACGTGGGCTTCAATTTCAAGACGTTATGGAGTAAGTGTAAAACAATTAAAATCATGGAATAAAAAAGCAAGCAGAAGAAAATATCTAAGAGTTGGAGATTTACTGAAAATACATCAAAAAGAGGCATATCGTAAAGAGGTAAAAACAGAAGAAACTCAAACACCTACAAACTTTAATACTGAAACTCCGATAGTATCTTCTGAAAACGAAGCTATCAATACACAAACATCTGCTGAGGAAATAAAGGAAAATATAAAGGGAAAGAAACCTGAACAACATATAGTAAACCATACGGTAAAAAAAGGAGACACTGTTGCAAAAATTGCAAAGAAATACGGAGTTAGTGTTAATCAAATATGCAAACTAAACGGCTTAACACAAAAACAAGCCTCACGAATAAAAATAGGACAAAAACTCCGAGTAAAATAAAACGCTCGATAGTCAAAATAATTCTTTGACTCACGAGCGTTTTTCTTTAAGTTAAGATTACTATTTTTAGTTATTATTTTATATTTATACTTTCTTTTCTTCTATCCCTTAACTGACTTTTGCATTATGTTAATATTATTTTGCAGGATTATCCATTTCCTCTATTTTGTATTTACCCCAATATGATTTAGTATAAGCATCTTTGCTACCCTTAGGAACATATATAATTAACTTGTCTTCTTTTGGATCAAAAATACTTTCCTCAGTATCAGGAGGGGTAGGTGACAAAAATTTAATTGTAGCTATTTTCTTGTCTGTAAAGCCAAATGCATAATGTCCAATAGTAGTTACATTTTTCCCTACAACTACTTCATTTAAATCACACATTGCAAAAGCTTGCTCCCCAATAGTAGTTACACCGTTTCCGATAACAACAGAACTTAAATACTGACATAAAAAGAAAGCAGCTTCACCTATTTCGGTAACACTATTTGGTATTTTTACAGATTGCAAGCTAACGCAAGCAGCAAAAGCACCATACCCTATATATTCAACTGTATTTGGGATTATTACAGAATTTAAGGCTGTACAATTTTCAAATGCTTCTGCTCTAATAGCAATAACATTATAGTTTACTCCAGAGTTGGTAACTTTTGCAGGAATTTTTATACTTGTTATTGATTTGTTAGCATCAATAACAGCCACTTTATTTGGTCCGCATACTTGATAAGTTAGATTTCCTATTGTAAATCTTGCTTGTGCCAAAAGCACATTTGCACATAATATCGTGCAAATCAACATTAATATCTTTTTCATATTTATTTTTGTTTTTGTTCTACATTATTAAAAAGTGCTATTCTTCCTTCAAATATTTTTTTAGTTGCTTTTTCTATAATTTCTATTTTTTCTGTTTTATTTTTCCCTTTACAAATTTCTACTTTCTTTTCATATTTTTCCCATAAATCATTATTTTCTACATTGATTAGTTTAAGTAAATATTGATATTCTTCTTGATACTCTTCGTCTGTTTGCATAAAATATAATCGAGAAGTATTTCGAGGTTCTTTTCTAATATGTATTGTTGTGTCATTAAATTCGCATTTATCTGAAATACATATAATAATATCTTTTTTGGGAATAAATACTTTTTCTGCTTTATATGTTATACATACTTTTCCTTGCTCCTTATTGAGTTTAAAAATGTCAAAAACATTAACACCTCCATAAGTAATGTTTTCTTCTTTATCAAAAAAATCATCATTTAAACCACAAGCCAAAGCAACAACTTTATGTTTTGCAGTATCAATGTGTTTAATCATTAACATCCATTTAACCTTACCTTTATTATCTTGACCCCCTTCTCCATCGTCAAGAAGATAAAGATAATGATTACCATTATCTGCTTGATAAAGGTTTATTACCTCGTGACCAAGATTTTCTCTTAGGTATTCTGCGATTTGTCTGTCTTTTTGTTCTGCTTTTGCATGCATTTGCATGGCTTCTTGAATTTCTGTTTTAAGGTTCATATATTTCCTCCATCATGAAAAATAGATTATATGAGTTTAAGTACAAACATTTTATTGAAAATTTAAACAACTTAAATGAATCTTCTGAAAATATCGACGAAATAAGTTTAGATAATATAGAAGGTGAAAATGAGTGACACGGCAAGCCCCACCAAATAAATGGCAAGAACCTGCGAAAAATCAATTTGAAAAATGCGGCATTATCAAACAGAAAGGAACTGTTATCTGTTACCCTGATATGCCTCTAGAGGCTCTTCGTGTAA
>CALEFF010000034.1 GCA_937876865.1 uncultured Bacteroidales bacterium
TTGTATCAAAATTTATGCCATCTCCCAAAGTAGAGTCTGTTTCTGCAAAGATTGGGAAGAAATACATTTGACAGGTGTTTGGAATAGCAGCAACTCCATTTGACCAATATTGATATGTACCAAATATAATTTCAGGATTTTGTAAGTAATAGATATTATTATACGGATGTTGTATCCATTCCATCCAAGGAGTTTCAATAGTATCTTCTGCTGTTCGTACCAATGACGGATATTCAAAATAACAATCTTTAGTAAACATGACATAAGATAATCGAGTGCTAATATTAGCTGCATCTTCCACTATATAAAACAAACCATTTACATTTACAGGGTTGCTAAAATAATATTCTAAATACGTACAATTTGGTGTATTTGCATAAGTAAAGTTTGTATCAATATCAATTGATATTATCTCTCTATCTAATGTAGCATTCATTAATTTTAATTTACCTTTTTGAATAGAATTATATAGATTTAGATTTTCTTGATATGTAATATCTAAACTACCTTGGTCAATTGGATTAATAAATGTAAATTTTGTTAATGATCCAATACCAGAAGCAAAACGATTAACACCTATTGCAACACCTATTACAGTTAATAAAGTATCTGTGTAACAAGGTTGAGCTCTGTCAAGCACTCCTGGTATATAACCTTCCACACTACTATTTGGATAAATACCTCCAAGCCCTGTTGTTATAAAACAATGATGTCCCCGTGCTAAAAATAACCAAGTGTCTTCTACACTATTAAATTCAACTAATCCACAATTTTCTACATCTATAAAATCAGGTAAAAAATAATCATTAAATATTGTATCTGTGTTTTGTGCTTTCACTGTAAAAGCACAAGCAACGATTAACGTAAATATTATTACTATTTTTTTCATATCGTTTTTTATAAATTATTGACAATCTAACCCATATATTGTTGTATAACAACTTACATTTATAGTAGTTGTAAATTGTTGTCCTATCATGTATGTATAACTTGTACTCAAAGAAGCATAATTTAAATAGTAATAATTTCTTACTATTTCGTTATAATTCTTAGCACAATTATGAGATGGAATAACAGTCCTTAAACAATCAAAAATTGATACTTGATTTAAATTAATTCCTTTTGCAATTGCCGCAAAATAATAATTATCATACCTAACAATACTATTATATTGCTTCCTTACATCATTAGTTGGAGTTGGAGGCTTGATAGTCGTTATATTGTAATTCACATTTTCAAAATGTTTTATTGGAAATATTTCATCATGTCCATAACGTCCTCCAGCTAAATACAGCAAAGTGCTATCCTCTATACAAAACTCTAAATCGATTGGCTCTAATTTCCCGTCTGCAACTTCTAAACATTGTTTATTTGTTATGTTTATTCCATTTGTAATTTCAAAAGTAGCAAAGTCTGTTTTGTAATAAGTATTATTGTTATGTTTTCTATGCGTATACGCAAAGGTAAAAATATCCTTATTAGTCATTGAATTTTCTAATAGGTATTTATCAAACCTCAATATAGGGTGAGTAAATGCTCTATATATATAATTAGGAATATTAGTTTTATTAAATGCTGTAATAATTATTGATGTATCGTTTACTTGTTCCAATGTAACTATTTTTTTATTTCCAACTGACAAGTTTCTAAATTTACCGACGTTATTTTGCATTATTTGATATGTATTCGGATTGGAAGTATTCATATCAATTAAATAAATACTATCCGCTAATGCAGTTAGATATACATCATTATTATACAAATAAACTTCTAATTCTGTAATAGCAGTAGGTTTTATTGGATTATTTATTATTTGTAATGTAATTGGAGATGGGTTTTGGCTAAATAAATTATTTATTGTTGTCCAGGCTATAAAACTCCCATAAGAATTACTCTCACCACAAAAATAAATTTGTCCATTTAATATTTTAAAATCATGAACATTCAGATTAGACAATATTGATACTGTTATAGAATTAGTTCCAATTCTTGAACGAATAAATGATGTTGTTTGATTAATTTGAGGTATTGAAGTAATCAACTCATTAGAATTAACACTTCTTACTCTCATTAAATTAGAATCTATAACATTAGTCAATAAAACATTTCCAAAGTTTCTTCGCGTAGTTGCTGTATTTCCTTGATTTATTATGTGTTGCATTTGTGAAAATGCAACTATTGGCAATAATACCAATAGTAATATTATACTTCTTTTCATTTTATTTCCTCCTAAAATTTAGAATTTGAATATTTTTCTCTCTTTTGCTTTGATTGGATTTATTTTAGAGATGTTTGCTCAAAGCAAGAGTGAAAGCAAACATCTCTATTTGCTTAAATTGTTCTTGCAAAGGTAGGTTATGCTTTTAGTGTTTTGCATAATATTTGAATATGTCTTGCAAATATAGAAATATTTCTTTGAATTAAACAAAAAAAGCAAAGAAAAAAGGCGAAGTTTCTGTGGTTTTGAAACTTCGCCTTTTTGGTTTGATGTTTTATTGTTTTTTATTTAACAACTATCATCTTCTTAACTTGTTTTTCTTCATTGTAGTACATTGTGTAATAGTATGTACCTTCTGCTAAGTTAAGGTCTTCAAGTTTGATTTCGCTTCTTCCTTGTGGGAAGGCTCCTGTTTTTTGATATACTATTTGACCTATGTTGTTTGTTATTACCAATTCCACATTTCCCGCTTCTGGAAGAGTGAATCCTATTGAGGTTTGGTTGTCAAATGGATTTGGTTGGTTTTGTTCTAACTCAAAGTTTGGTTTTGCTGCTTGATCTTCTAATCCAACGTATGTTTTAACTACCACTATATTTGTTGAGTCGTTTCTGTGGTCTGCATCGTATGGATATTCAATCCAAGCAATCAAATTATATTGTCCATCTGCACTCTTTGGTATTCTTTGTTCAAAGTTCATATATCTTACTAACTCAGGATTTGGTTCGTCATATTCCCAAGTGAATGTTTGAGTTATTTTGTTAGCAAAATCACCGTTTTGAACAAGGTGTGCTCTTACTTGTGTTGTTCCACCTATTGTTCCAGCATTATGTGCGATTAATTGAACTTTACAATCTTCTGCTGCTGTTTGTTCTACAAAGATTGTGTCGGCAACTCCATCTCTGTATCCCATATAAAGCACGCTTGTTGTATCGTTTTCTCTATCGCTTTCGTTTTCTGCTGAAACGTATGCTGTAATTGAGTAGTATGGTCCGTTTGCTCTTGGAAGTTCTACTTCAAACTTATGATGTGCAAGTGTTCCTGAAGGTACTATATTGCCTAATCTATATGTTTCTTCAACCGCTGTTGCAACATCGCCATTAACATAGTATCCTACTGTTATATCTCCAATTCCTACTGAACTACGATTCATAAAGGTTAGTTGAACTGCCATGTTTGTTGGATCTGCATCATCAATTGTTACATATTTTGCTTCCAAGTCTCTTGTAGCACTTGTTCCTTCTAATCGTTTGTATAATGTGTCGTTATCGTGATAGTAATCGCCTTCTTGTCCTGTCCAACATTTTAAGTTTACTGCTCCAAATGATGCACGGAATCTTTCATTGAAACGATAAACATATTCATCTCCATTGTATAATGGTGGTGTAAAGTAAACAGTTTCTGTTACGGTTGTTCCGCCTGATACACTGAATCCAACAGGTAATTCACTTACTGGATCTAATCCATAGTTCTTAATGTGGATTGCTACTTCTATGTTATCGTTTGATACGATTTGTTCTCCTGGTGCTGTGATTGCTACTATTCCAACGTCTTTTTGAAGTGGTCCTATCACAACTGATACGCAACAAGAGTCGTTATCTGTATATACGTCTGTTGGATTTAGTCTTGTAAATGCACATATATTGAATGGATCTGGCATTCCTACTGCTAAGTATGTTCCTTGTGTGAAGGTGTATTGTATTGTGTCATCAACTTCAATACCTGCGTTTGTCAATGATTCGCAAACTGGAATATACATTCCTTCTGCCATATAACAAACTTCAAGATTGTCTAATATTTGTGCTCCATAGTTTTTGATTCCTACTCTTGGATAGAAGTTAGATCCATAGTTTGGTAAATCATTTGGCTCTAAATTGATTGTTATTATTCCGGCATCTTGATCACGTTTTGCTCTCTTGATTTCAAAATCATCAATTGCTACACCATCATTTCTTGATGTTGCACTCTTGAATACAAAGCGGAATTGTAATTCATTACCAAACAAGTGATTTATTGATTTTAATGAATATATAACTTCTCTCCATGTTGCAGTTGTAGTAAATCCTTCTTCTGCGTTGTACCAATTTGTTGCATTAGGGTCATCTAACGCTCCTAACATTACCCATTTTCCTTCCCAATTTAGATATTCTATGTGCATTGAAGATCCTGATCCAAAAGCAGTACGCATCATAAAACTCATTGTATCTGGTTTCACAACTCCTATATCATATATTGGTGTGTATAGGTAACTTTCGTTATTTGCTGGATAATTACCTTCAAGTTTTGTCTTCCAACAATTAGGTGCAGAATAAGGTGCATTGATTTTACTATTGCTTGCTGCTGGTGTTCCAAATTCCCAACAATTTGTAGGGTTAGTTGTACTTACGTCATAGGCAAAGAAGTCATCGTTTCCTTCTTCTTCATCAAAGTTTGTTTGATATGGTACTACTACTTTTTTGAATACGTGTACAACTTTTGTTATTGTGTCATTTTCATGGTAGTTGTCTCCTGCTGTATTAACTATGGCTTTTAGTGTTGAGTTTCCTAATGGTAAATCTACTTGTCCTAAGGCTACAGTTTCTGAAGCTCCGGTTGCTAAGTTACCATTCCAATTGAATACTTGTTCTGGATCTTGATTTATTTGCCATGTTATTGTTGCTGATGTCAAGGCATCAAGTCCTGCGTTCTTCAATTGAACACTAACATTTTGTTGCGAAGTTGATAAGAATTGATCTGGATCAACAAATACTTGTAACTCAGCATTCACTTGTTCTGCTGTGCGAACAAGGATTTTATAATCTTCTACTTCTCCTCTTGTTGGAGCAGAACTTCCATCTGTTATTGTTGTTTGATTTCCTCCTTGTGCAAGAATTACTCTCATTCTTGTTAAACCTGATAGTGTTGCGCTTGGCACTACTAATGGTTTTATCGCTGTTTGTCCTGACCAAATAGTATCACTCATAACACATTCATCTTCCGCAAAGATTCCATCTCTATTCCAATCTAAGAATGTTTTAATCCAACCTCCTACTACACTACCTGCTTCCATTGCAGAAGAATTATCGACTTGTACTTGTATTTCATCGTTTACTCCTTTGAATAATACTGCTGGGGGAATTTCTTCTGTATAATTTGTGTATTTGTTTCCTGAGGCGTTAGAAACTGATTCCATTGCTCCTAACTTAACTCTTGTGATGTCTAACGATTCCTCGCCTCCTGGTGTTTGGGATAATGTATACAAATTGATTACAAAAAGAAGAATATTAAGCAGCACAAAACCAATCGCTGCTGATACAAAATCGTTGTATTTTCTTATTTTAGAA
>CALEFF010000035.1 GCA_937876865.1 uncultured Bacteroidales bacterium
GGGTTTCTGCTTCGCCTCCGTTTAATTTTAGTTCGTATGTTGTTGCTGTTCCGTTCCATGTGATTTCTGCACTTGTTTGTGTGATATTGCTTGCTGCAAGAGCTGTTGGTGCATCGCAAGGTTCTGGTTCTGTGCCACCTTGTCCTTCTTCTGCATCATAAACTGTTATTGCATCAAGTCCTACTCCGTATCCTTCTACACCTAATGATGCAAATGCTATTTGATATGTTGCACTTGGGTTAGGTAATGCTATTGAATCTAACACCCATTGGTCAAGTGGAGTAGTATATGTTACTAAGTCTGTCCAAGTATCTTCTACACTTGCTCTATATTGAACTGTTAAGCTTTCTGCTGCTCCGAAAAAAGAGCCAAGTGCATAATAGAAACTTATATAAGGGTTAGTTAATGACGTCAAATCAAATGTTGGTGTTATCAATCTTGAAGACTCTCCACCAGTATAAGTATGCCAAGCTGCTTGTGTTCCTTCTATTACAGGAGCTGAATCGTGATATAAATAAACTTCATCTGTTAATCCCCATAGTTGAGAGGATGCAACAATTTCTTCTGAAGTCCAACAGTTTATTCCTGCTTCAAAACCTTGGAAGTAAGGGAAGTCAGAGATAGCATCACAAAGTGTATTGAATGTGATTGTTGCTGTTGGGTTAGATTCTTCATCTCCACAATCTGTTGTTACATAAACTGAGTATGTTGAAGAAGGTAAAAGATCTGTTAATTCTATTGTTGTTTCACTTGCAGAAATCACAGAATATTCTTCTTCTGATGATAATTTATAATATACATTCCAAGCTGAATGTGATTCATCGTTGTCTGTCCAAGAAATAGTTGCAGATGTTGTTGTTTCATTTGATGCAACAACTGAATTTGCAACTGGTCTTACACAAGAAGTTTCTATTCCAACTGGCTCTACCATTACATTATCTATTATTGCTGGTGGTTGATTTCCGCTTGTAGCATCATTTACCCACATAAATACAAGTTTCTTTAAGGCATTTGGAGTATTTTCTATTGTTACAGATATGTTTTGTGTTCCGGTTAACATAGCAAGACAATTCGCATCTGAATTGTATCCTACCAAAACACCTGTTCCATCTACATAATAAGGATAACCTGTATTGATATTTGAAGTTGGTTCTATTTGTACTTCTGGATCAACAAAGAATACTTTCAAGTAATCGTAAGCGTAAAAATACCATCCATAATAATCCTCAAATTCTCCTTGAACTGTTAAGTCAAAACTAATTCTTATAGAATCTGTTGCTCCTAATTGGAATAATTTTTCTGCTACTACACATGATAATGCGTCTGTATTGTAATTTGCTGATGTTCCATTGTCAGAAATAAATAATGAACCATTAGTTGCATTTGAAGGAGTACCTACATGCCATTGATTTGCAAAAGAAGCATTCTTTAATATCCAACCATGATTTCCTTCTTCAAAGTCGCAAGTGTAAGGAATTGCAACTGCTTCTTGAAGTGTATAAGCTACAACAGTTGGAGAAGAAATTGCTTCATCTGATCCACATACTGCTGTTACTGATACATAGTATTGTGTTGATGGTTCAAGGTCTGTAAGTGTAAATGGTGATTCTGTTGCTGTTTCTGTTAAGATTTCTTCTGAGCCTGCTGCTCTATAAGAAATTGTATAGCTACTTGCTTCTGTTAATGTCCAATCTACATCAAGTGTTGTAGTTGTTGGATTTGTAACATCTATTTCTTGAACTTGTGCACAAGCCGATATAGATAATGAAATGTTGTCAATAGCAGCAGGAACTACTAATTCTTCTTGGTTGATATAGCCAAGAGCTGTAAACACTAAACGTTTTTCTCCTGTAACATTTCCAAGGAATATTCTTTCTGTTTGCCATTCGTCTGAACCTACTAAAATAGCAACTATGTTATCAGAATTTAATAGTCCAGATGTTGGAAGCGGTTGACGATCTACAAGATATGCTGCTATACCTCCGTAAACATCTGTGCCTTCTTGATGTCCTGTTACTTTCCAATCAAATGTAAGTTCAAAGTTTTCTTCTGTTTGACCAAAATCAAAATCTTTCCAAAGATGAGAAATAGTTGCAGAAGTAGTTGTTGATGCTGCATAAGCTGAACCATCATTTGAAATATAAGCCGCTGGTGCTTCATTTCCTGTTCCTTCTCCTACAACCCAAGCATTAGGTGAGGTTGAACCTGCATTAACAAACCATGTTCCTTCATCAAATGTTGTTTCATAAGGAACAAGTTCTGCTTGATCAAGTGTAGTAAATGTTGTTGTTGTCCAAGTTGATTCTCCGCTTTCACAAATTGCTCTCACTGCAAATGTATATGTTGTTGCAGGAGTTAAGTCTGTTAATTCTATAGCATCTGTTGAAGAAATTTCTTCTGCACTTCCTGAATCTGGATCAGCTTCTTCACCTTCGCCTTCTACTACAACATATTCCCAAGTTGTTGAAGGTCCATAATAAGTGAACGATGCTATTGCTGATGTTGCAGTTACAGAAGCCGCATCTACTATTGCAACAGAAGGAGCTGGACAATCAACCATATCTTCTACTGCTATATCATCAACACATAGTCTATTATCTCCATTATATACTGTACTTTCAGCATAAAATGCAAAACGCACAGCTCCTGTTAATGGTTCTCCATCTGCATTTACAAGAGGATAAAAATATCTTACCATTTGATTGGTTAACATAGAATAGTTAAGATCTGTATTTTCGTCGCTATCAACAAATGCCAAACCATTTGCTATATCCCAAGTTTCGCCATTGTCAAGCGAAACCATAACAATAAATCTATTATCTGGATCCGCCTCTGGTGCTGCATCATTATAATACTCTCTTAATCCAACATTAAATGCAAGTTGTTTTGCTACTTCTCCATCTCCTAAATTAATAGATGGAGTAACAAGCCAGAAGTATTGACCTGTTGAATAAGGATTACAATACATTGCCACATGTGATTGTCCTCCAATAGAAACTCCACCAGTATAATTCCAATTTGATGATGAACTACTTAAAGAAGTTGTTGCTATTTGTCCGCTTGCAGGTAGTTGTCCTGTATATCTATTCCAACAAGTGATGTCGCTTGCGAATGGGTTTGCATCAAAAGTTTCCAACCAAGGAGTTTCCAACGCTCCACAAGGAGTTGTAATATTCATTTGGTCTGCATAAGAAACTTCTTCTAAACCTTCACATATAATTCCAACTTGAACATTGTAAGTTGTTTGATAAGATATTCCTTCTGAAATAGAGAATGGAAAATCATCTATTGTCAATCCTTCTATCTCTGTCCAAGTTTCACTTGCAGCGGCTTTATATCTCAAAGTATAAGTTCCTTCTGTATTCATTGCATCTGTCAAAGCAACTGAAATAGAAGGACCATCTTCTGTATCTACAAATTCTAATGAAGAATTTATTGGATCATTATCTTTCCATCTACTTAAACAGTTCAATTGATTTACATTTGATACATTATACATTTCCAAGAAAGTATATGTTGCTGGTAATACATATTTACCACCATTTAACGCAATTGGTATATTAGAAATTACATAAACATATTTTTCTAACTAAGCAAACATAAAATCTGGAGTAAAATTAATTCTTTTGCCATCTGTTAATACTCGCTCAAAAATACCACCACTACGTTCATCTACACTAATAAAGTGTTCAACTTCATTTGGTAAAGAGTTTAACTTTTCAGTACAAATAATTAAACTAATTCCCATATATTCAGTAGTTTCTAATACTGTTCTAATAATAGATACGTTACGTACTAAATCAATATCATCAATCATAATTACGAAACGCTTTGGTAACTTAGCAATTCTCTTTTCAGTACCAGTATTACTTTCATTAATTTCTCTTACTTGTGCTAATAATTCTTCCAAATAAGAACTAATATGATTAATATCATCTATATTTGTACCAAAGAATCTCAATGACTTATTATCATCCCAGAAATAAGGACAATTTTGTATTTCTTCCCAAAACTTAGCATTTTCACTACTTGTAAATACACATACTTTTAAATCATCATATCCATGATAAGCAAACATTTGTAATAATAAACCTCTAACAAAAGGGTTAGTTACATCACGTTTACCAATAACACCAGTAACAAACTTCTTAGTAAAAGAATATGTAACTGGAACATTAACTAAATACTCAGTTTCTTTTTCTAACTGTCTTAGTAACCCCATCAAATTATCTTCTGCATCCATTGAGAAGTGATCATCTGGAAAGTTGATTCTAAAAAATGGTGGAATAGATCCAATTCCTAATCTTAAAGACAAGAAATCATAATCATCCATATTCTTTTCCCATAAATTACGTTTCTTAAATAAAATAATATCTCCAACTTCTTTTAACGGAATATATTTTTCAATCAAAATTTGTTGTTGTCTTCTCATCTCAGTTAAGAATTCT
>CALEFF010000036.1 GCA_937876865.1 uncultured Bacteroidales bacterium
TAATTAACTGCTAAGCGTTCTTTGTATTGTATTTCCCATTGAATATAAGGATTGCGTTCTAAGGTATTGAAGATTATGTTTATGATTATCTTGCTTTAAGATTAGTGAATCCTATAAATAAAAAAACATGCAGGCTAAAAAAAACCTGCATGCACTCGTGGGCTTAAGCAGAAAACGCTCAAACTATTCTACTTCCCAAGTTTCACCACTATTCAACAAATCATCTACACATTTTATTTTAGCATTTTCTTGTGCTTCTATCATTTGTTTTTCGAATAGTTGGTTATATGTTGGTTGTTTATAAGCTCTGATTACTCCGAAAGCCATTGGGAATTGTGGAGGACGCATTTGTGCAAGCATCATGTGGATTCCTGTGTTTTCGGTAGTTTCATCGTGAACTAAAATATCGTTTTCAGTTATTCCGTTTTCACCTATTGTTACTACTTCAAGGCTTGTGCCTCTTAAAACTATACCTTTGTCTTTGTTTTTACCAAAAATCATTGGTTTTCCATGCTCTAACCACAATTGACGGTCGTCTCTAACTTCTTTATCGGTAACTTCTTTGTGTGCTCCATCGTTAAAGATTACGCAATTTTGCAATACTTCAACCACAGCGGCACCATCGTGTTCTGCCATGTGCATACAAACTTTTTGAAGTTGAGCTGGTTGATTATCTATCGCTCTTGCAAAGAATGTTCCTCTTGCTCCAATTACTAATTCACCTGGATTGAAAGGATAATCTATAACTCCGAAAGGTGAGGTTTTAGTTATTTGTCCTTGTTTTGTAGTTGGAGAGTATTGTCCTTTGGTTAAACCATATATACGATTGTTAAATAATATGTAATTAACGTCCATATTTCTTCTAACAAAGTGTATGAAATGGTTTCCTCCGATTGCAGTTGCATCTCCGTCTCCTGAGTTAATCCAAACTGAAAGTTTTGGATTTGCAATCTTCACTCCTGTTGCTATTGCTGCTGCTCTACCGTGGATAGAGTGGAATCCGTATGTGTTTACATAGTAAGGGAAACGGCTTGAACAACCTATACCCGATACCATACAGAAACTTTCTTTTTTATATCCTATTTTAGGAAATACATTTAAAACAGATGCTAATATTCCGTGGTCTCCACAACCAGGGCACCATTTAACCATTTGATCACTGGCGAAATCCGCTTTTGTTAATTCGACAGCTGAATGTTCTATAGCCATTTCTTATTCTCCTAAAATTTGATTAAACACTTCTTTTAATTCACTTACTTCAAAAGGTAGGCCTTGTACTTTATTATATTGATGGAACATCATTCCTTGGAAGTTCATTCTCAAATAATTTACAAATTGTCCCATATTCAATTCACAAACCACAATCTTTTTATATCTCTTCAACATTTTTTCTGTGTTCTTTGGAAGAGGCATTATGTAGTTAAATTGAGTAAATGCAATGCTTTTTCCTTCTGCTTGCAATTCTTGAACAGCACAACGTAAAGCTCCTTCTGTTCCTCCCCAACCAACAACTAATAAATCTGCTGATTCTGCTCCTTCTACTTCTTGGTTAGGAATACGATTTGCTACTCTTTCAACTTTTTCTTTTCTGAATTTAACCATTTGTTCGTGGTTAGCACTATCGGTTGAAACGCTTCCTTTTCCAGAAAGTTTTTCCAATCCACCAATTCTATGACGTAATCCGTCCATTCCTGGTAATGCCCATTGTCTTACAAGAGTTTCTGGATCTCTATTATAAGGAGCGTAATTAGGATCATTAGGTGTTGCAAAAGGTGGGTTAATTTTTGGAAGATCTGCCATTTTTGGTATTCTGAAAAGTTGAGATCCGTTTCCAAGATAACCATCTGTCAAAAGAATTGTTGGAGTCATTGTTTCCAATGATAAACGTGCTGCTTCAAAAGCCCAATAGAAACAATTAGCTGATGAAGATGCTGCAACTACAATGCAAGGTGCTTCTCCGTTTCTTCCAAATAATGCTTGTGTAAGGTCAGATTGTTCTGTTTTTGTAGGCAATCCTGTTGATGGACCTCCTCTTTGAACATCTACAATCACAAGTGGCAATTCTGTCATAACGGCTAATCCGATTGCTTCACTCTTTAAAGACAATCCTGGGCCAGAAGTTGAAGTACAAGCTATAGCTCCTGCGAATGAAGCTCCGATTGCAGAACAAATACCTGCGATTTCGTCTTCTGCTTGGAATACTCTTGCTCCTAATGATTTGTGTTTTGCTAATTCTATCAAAATATCAGTTGCAGGAGTAATAGGATAAGAACCTAAGAACAAAGGAAGACCTGCTTTTTCTGCTGCAGCAAGCAATCCCCAAGCAGTTGCAATGTTTCCTGTTATGTTTCTGTACTTTCCTTTTGGCATAACAGCTTGCTCAACCATTACTTGGCTTTCTAAAATATCAGTATTTTCACAGAAATTGTAACCTGCTCTTACTACTGCTTTGTTTGCTTGAACCAATTCTGGCTTTTTAGCAAATTTCTTTTCCAAATAAGAGTCCGTATGTTCTAATCCTTTTCCGAATATGAAGAAAATCATACCTAAGGCGAACATATTTCTACATTTTAATGCAGACTTTCTATCTGCAAAAATATCTTTCACAGTTTCTATAGTAAAACTTGTGATAGGTGCTTTTATCAATCTGTAATTTGAAAGAGAATCATCTTCAAGAGGGTTCGAAGAGTAACCAGCTTTTTCAATTGCTTCGTCTTCAAAAGTGTCCGCATCTACGATTATTATACCACCAATTTTAGCCCATTTTAAATTTGCTTTCAATGATGCAGGGTTCATTGCTACTAAAACATCAGCTTTATCCCCTGAACTATAGATTTTCTTTCCAATATGTACTTGAAATCCTGATACACCTGCCACTGTGTTGTGTGGAGCTCTGATTTCTGCTGGATAGTCTGGGAATGTGGCAATATCATTACCATCCAAAGCAGAAGTATCAGAGAATAGTGTACCTGTAAGTTGCATTCCATCGCCAGAATCACCAACGAATTTGATTACAACGTCTTCTCTTTTAATAACTTCTTTTGCTGTCATTACTTTGAGTTTTATTTTATTTTCTATTTTTTTCACTAAATAATCTGCAAATTTACTAAGTTTATTCCATTTAAAGAAAAAAAAACGCTGTTTTATTCTTTTATTCTACGTATTTATCGATAACTTTGCACTCGAAAAAAGAATAAAATTACAAATAATGAGCAATAATACCTTTGGAAAAAGTTTTCGTTTAACAACGTTTGGAGAAAGTCATAGTACTTGCCTCGGGGGAATAATAGAAGGCTTTCCTGCAAACATAAAAATAGACTACGAACTTTTAAACCAAGAGTTGAAAAGAAGAAATTCTTCCTCTGCTTACTCAACTCCAAGAATAGAAGAAGATAAAGTAATATTTCTTTCAGGAATTGAAAACAATATTTCCTTAGGTACACCAATTGCTTTTCTAATCGAAAATAAAAATGTAAAAAAACAAGACTATGATAATTTAAAAACAACTTTTCGCCCTTCACATGCTGATTATACATATTTTTGTAAGTATGGCATAAATGCAAGTTCAGGAGGGGGAAGAGCCTCTGCAAGAGAAACTGTTTGCAGAGTTGTTGGTGGTAGTTTAGCTAAACAATTTCTTTCTTCTTATGGAATAGAAATCAATTCAGAAATAACACAAATAGGACAATTCGACTACAATAATCAACGCAATCAAGCAGAAGAAGCACTAAAAGAAGCAAAAGAAAAAGGGGATAGTTTAGGAGGAGTGATAAAATGCACAATAAATAACGTGCCAAAAGGTTTAGGAGAGCCCATCTTTGATAAACTTTCAGCAACTCTTGCACAAGCAATGATAAGTATTCCTTCGGCAAAAAGTTTTGAAATAGGTGACGGATTAGAATCTTGCAAACGCTTGGGAAGTGAAGATATAGACTATTGGAATCAAGACTTTACTACACAAACCAATCATAGTGGAGGAGTGCAAGGAGGAATAACTAATGGTATGCAAGTAGTTTTCAGTGTAGGCTTTAAACCTATTGCATCAATCAGTAGAATAAGAGCAATAAATCCACAAGGCGAAATAACAGAAATAGAAAACAAAGGCAGACATGATTGCTGTCAATTATTTAGAGCAAGAGTTATAGTAGAGGCTATGGCTGCCCTTACAATATCAGACTTTATTAAACGAGCAAAATATAAAGAACAAAAAAGAATATGAAAATAAGCAGAAAATTTTTCTTTGTTTTATTTATTTTTTTCTTTGTTTCTTGCAAAGAAAACAAAGAATTAAAAAATTATTCCTTTGAGTTATCAGGAGTAATTGCTAATAATTCCCAACCACACTTAATTTTGAGTGAAATAGGCAAAAGTGGATTCACCCAAAACGATACAATACCAATAGATGAAAAAGGTAATTTCTCCCAAAGCATAGAAATGAAAGAACCAACCCTTTATTCACTTGCCTTAGGTAAAGAATACATTATAATATGTCCCTCAATAGGGGAGAGAATCACAATAAAAGCGGTAGATAACAACTTTTCGGGAAGTTATATAATAGAAGGCTCGCCCGAATCTGCACAATTAAAAGAGTTAAATAAAGAAAACTACAATGTACGTCTATTTTTGAAAAGTATGAGCGAAGAATTATCCAAAGCAGACACTACAAAATTAGATTCTATTCGTACAAGCATAATTGAAAAATATACATCCACCAAACAATATCAAGAAAAACTCACAACAGACTTTATAACCAATAATTTAGGCTCACTTACAACCCTCATAGCCCTACATCGCACCTTTGATGGTATACCATTATTTGATTATCGTCAAAGTTTAGAAATGCACAAAAAAGTATTACAATCCTTAGAGCAAACCTTGCCCGACAATCAACACACACTAATTCTTAAAAACTTTATAATAGAGAAAGAAAAAATATTAAGCGACAATGGAGCAACGAAGAAATAAGATATATTTTGCCTCAGACTTTCACTTAGGCAATAGTTCAAGAAAAGAAAATCAAAAAAAAGAAAAACTAATTCTTCGTTGGCTCAATCACATTTCAAAAGACGCAGAAGAAATTTATCTTTTAGGAGATATATTTGACTTTTGGTTTGAATACAAATACGTAGTGCCAAAGGGATATGTAAGATTTCTTGGAACCCTTGCTCAACTTGCAG
The DNA here is from genome assembly GCA_937876865.1 of uncultured Bacteroidales bacterium. Lineage (GTDB taxonomy): Bacteria > Bacteroidota > Bacteroidia > Bacteroidales > P3 > Onthomorpha. Next base: position 5,178 of record CALEFF010000036.1, read on the forward strand.
ATTCAGGAGTAAGAATACACTTTTTTTGTGGCAATCACGACTTATGGTTAAAAGATTATTTTCAAGAAGAATTAGGACTCATCGTTCATAAAGAAAAAGAAGTGATTTCACTTTACGAAAAAAACTTTATGCTTGGGCACGGAGACGGATTAGACTCAAAGGATAAAAAATATAAATTCATAAATACGATTTTCAAAAATAAGATTTGCATAAAAACCTTTGCAACTTTACATCCTCGTTGGGCGATAGCTTTGGCACAAAAATGGAGCGGAAGTTCCAGAGCCTCACATTCCGAAAAAGATATGATAGATTTAGGCGAAAAAGAGCCAATCTATCAATTTTGTCTTAAAACATTAGAAACGCAAAACATAGATTACTTTGTTTTTGGACATAGACATTTAGCATGTAACAAAGAATTAAAAGACCACTCTCGCTATATAAATCTTGGATGTTGGGATACCTATGGCTACTATGCAGAATGGGACGGAGAAAACTTGGAATTAAAAAAATTTGATTAAGAAAAAACTATTTTTTAACTTTGCACGCAGAATTTTATAAAAGATTATTCATAATTAAATAAAATATAGAGATGAAAAACACACCATTTACACAAAAGCACATTGAATTAGGAGCCAAAATGGCTGAGTTCGCTGGCTACAATATGCCAATTTCATACGAAGGATTGGTAGTAGAACACAATAATGTAAGAAATGCAGTTGGAGTATTTGACGTTTCTCACATGGGAGAGTTCAGAGCAAAAGGTCCAAAAGCATTTGAATTTGTACAACGTTGCACTTCAAACGACATAGCAACACTTTTCGATGGTAAAGTATTATATACAGTTCTTCCAAACGGAAAAGGCGGTATCGTAGACGATATGTTAGTTTACCAAGTTTCAAAAGAAGAATATTTTATGGTGCCTAACGCTGCTAATATCGATAAAGACTGGGCTTGGATGAGCAAAATAGCAGAAGAAATGGGCTTAGTATTAGGACAAGACTTCACAAACGAAAGCGAAAGCTACGGACAATTAGCAGTACAAGGTCCTTTGGCATTAAAAGCTATGCAAAAACTTACAGAAACTCCTATTGAAGATATGGAATATTACACATTCAAATTCTTGACTTTTGCAGGAATTGAAAACGTTCTTCTTTCTACAACAGGATATACAGGAGCAGGTGGATGCGAAATCTACTTTGACAAAAAATATGCAGACAAAATTTGGGACGCAGTATTTGAAGCAGGAAAAGAATTCGGAATAATGCCTGCTGGATTAGGATGTCGTGATACTCTTCGTTTGGAAATGGGATTCTGTCTTTACGGACACGAAATCGATGACGAAACATCTCCAATAGAAGCAGGATTAAATTGGCTAACAAAATTCGTTGACGGAAACAATTTCATAGACAGAGAACGTCTTGAACAACAAAAAGCAAACGGCGTAAGCAAAAAATTAGTAGGATTCCAAATGATAGACAAAGGAATTCCACGTCAAGGATACGAAGTTTGCGATGCAGAAGGCAATGTAATAGGAAAAGTATGTTCAGGAACACAATCTCCATCTTGCGGAGTAGCAATCGGAACAGCACACGTTGCAACAGCATTCAGCAAAAAAGATACAGAAATCTTTATCAAAGTAAGAGAAAAACTATTAAAAGCAATAGTAGTGAAAATGCCTTTCTACAAAGGTTAATTCTAACAATAAACACAATGCCCACAAAACAAAAAAAGTTTTGTGGGCTTTTTTTCAAGATAAAATTAAGAAATGAAATACAAAACTCCTGCAACAAAGCGTACCAAACAACTTGCGATGATTCTAAGTCTAATACCTAATATGGTATTAGCACAACAAGGAGTAATTGTATTCCACAATTGTGAAAACTTTTTCTATCCTACAAAAGATAGCATAGCACTTGACGATGATTTTACCTTAGAAGGCAAAAAAAGATGGAGCTTTTCACGATACAATAGCAAGAAAAACCTGCTTGCAAAGACCTATATAGCAGCAGGAAAAGGCAATATGCCAGCAATAATAGGCCTATGCGAGGTAGAAAACGACAAAGTACTTTACGACCTTTGCAAAGACAGCCCATTAAGAAAAGGAAATTACAAATATATTCATTACCCCTCACAAGACATAAGAGGAATAGACGTTGCCTTGCTTTACAACGAGCAATTTTCTCCTATCTCGCACTGTAAATTAGAGGCAGAAACCGACCCCAACGAAGAAAAAACAAGAGATGTGCTTTATGTACAAGGAATGATGCAAGAAATGAAACTAAACATTTATGTCATTCACGCACCCTCTCGCCGAGAACACAACATAAAGAAAACACTTCGCACCAAAATATTTACAATGGTCAATAGCCATATAGAGCAATTGAGAAAAGAAGGCGAGGAGAATTTCATTATCATGGGAGATATGAACGACAACCCTTGGGATTCTTCAATAAAAGACGCCTTTCGCACAATGGCACATCGCAATAACCCCGACCCATTCCTTGTAAACCTTATGCGAAACAACAAAAACAAACGAGGCTCCTACGTTTACAGCGGAGATTATTGCAGTTTTGACCAATTCTTAGTATCAAAACCACTTTTAAATCATTTAGAAATAGAGGGCAAAGAAGAAGAAATGATATTCCGTCCCGATTTTCTAATAGACAAAGACAAAAACAATCGTTTAATTCAACCACTTTCCACCTACAAAGGAATGCACTACCAAGGCGGAGCAAGCGATCATTTTCCAATACGATTGTTTTTCAAAAATAATTCAAAGAAATAAAAAAAACAAAACGCTCGTTTGTCAAAAGAAAATTAAGACTTGCGAGCGTTATTGCTTTTAAAGAAAGTTTTAATTTAACGAACTATTTTATCAACATTAAGTTTTCGTTAAATTTTTCCATATTTGATTCTTTTGTAAGCCTACTTATTTGAAACCAATCAACGATTGTCCACACTCCTAAGGCTCCTCCTGTAAGTAATTTAAGGATTCCCCAACCTGTTTGACCAATTAAAAATCTATCAATGCCCAAACTTCCAACCAAAACAGAAACTATTACATTTGTAGTTGGGTCTAAATAATCTCCTGCTGCAAGCAATTGAATTTGTTCAGGGGTTAAAGATTCTAATTTTTGCTTAACAATCATTACATCTGCGGTTGTGAATTTTTTACCATTCTGCATCATAAATGAATTGATGTATAATTTTTTTGATTCCTCATCATTTGCATCTAACATTTCGATTTGAATAGGCAACATTTCACTTTGAGTTAATTTATCATTGTCGTTTTCTGCAAAAACCACATTTGTTGATAAAGCAAATGCGAAAAACATAAAGTAAATTACTTTTTTCATTTTTTTAAAATTTAAATTAATACTTTTTTCTTTGATTGCCTAAGTCCCAAATGGCGATTACTTATTTTCTTTCTTTGACTTCAAGGCATAAAAAAA
>CALEFF010000037.1 GCA_937876865.1 uncultured Bacteroidales bacterium
CCAAGTATTGATTTATAACAATCAATTGCTTTATCAAAAGCTCCTGATTTATAATACTCTACAGCTAAATCATTCAATTCTCCAACCGTCTTTTCTTGTGCAAAAATGGAAAAAAAACAACTAAAGAAAAGAAAGCATCAAAATTAGGTTCTTTCTTAAAAAAAACAGTGGAAGCAACAACTGGTTTAAACGTTTCTGATGAAATTTATATGACACAAGAGAATAATAAATTGATTGGTGAAGCGGATATTGGTTTTGTAGGCTGTTATGGCGACAGTAAAACGGGAAATGTTTATCTTGTTTTGACTGTGAATTTCCATAATGATGATGGCAAATTTTCGTTAAGCATTCCGGCGGCTGTTTCTTCAAAAGGGAAAGTTTATAAGAATGATAAAAGTCTTACTTTTGAAACGGTTAAAGGAGTGCCTGTTGAGTTAAATACAGAAAAAGCTCCAATAAAGAATGTTCCTGCAAGCCTTAAACATTTTGAAAGTATAAAAATATACACCCATTTAGTAGGAAGAATAGTTGAACACATATATCTACATAATGTGCCAATCCTTTGGGACGAAAAACCTGAGGAATAATTTTATTAAATTTAGAAGCGAGGGGAACGATGCTTTATAACCGTTCAATAAAACTATGAAAAAAATAGTAATTTGTTTAGCAGCATTGCCATTTGTATTTGCATCTTGCGGAGGAGCTTTGAGCGAACCAAAGGGAATTTGTGAAGAATGTGAAAAAGCTTATAAAGACATCACAGATGTTAAAGAGTTGCAAGAAAAACACTGGGATTGCTCAGAAAAAGTTGCTGGTTGGTATTTGTCAAACAAAGAAGTTGCTACTGAACACGAAGCAGAAATTAAAGCAATGACAGAAAAATTAAACGAAGCCTTCAAAGCAAGAAAAAAAGAACTTAAAGAAGCAGAAAAATAGTTAGTTCTATTTTTCTAACTCAAAGAAAAACGCTCGCAAGTCTTAGTTTTATTCAGACAAACGAGCGTTTTGTTTTTTTATTTCTTTGTTTTCTTTTTCTTATTCAAAGAGTCGTTTTACTATTCGGCTCATTTTGTCGCCGGCTTTGTTGACTCCTTCCAAAACTTCTTCGTGTGTGCATTCTGCAATGGCGTTTGGATTAAATACATTGCTGATAACCGACATTCCAAGAACGTTTAAATTGCTGTGAGAGGCGACTATTACTTCTGGAACGGTGCTCATACCGATTGCATCTGCACCTATGGTTCTGAAAAACTTATATTCTGCCGGGGTTTCAAAGCTTGGCCCTGTTGTTGCAAGGTAAACGCCCTCTTGAAGCGAGATATTTTCTTCCTTTGCTATGATTTTTGCTTTTTCTCTTAGGTCTTGGCTGTAGATTGTACTCATTGAAGGAAAGCGTGTGCCTAATTCTTCAAAGTTTTTGCCTATTAGTGGATTTGGCATTTGGTTTATGTGGTCTTTTATAAGCATTATATCGCCTACTTTAAAGTCTGGGTTTACTCCTCCTGCGGCATTTGTTACGATTAGTGTGTGTATGTCTAAGGCTTTCATAACTCTGATTGGGAAAGTAACCTCTTGCATTGTGTATCCTTCGTAATAGTGAAAGCGTCCTTGCATACAAACAACTCTTTTGCCTCCTATTGTACCAAAAACCAACATTCCTTTGTGGCCTTTAACGGTTGATTGAGGAAAATGAGGAATTTGTCCATAGGGGATAGTGGTTTCTACCTCTAAGTTATCGACAAAATTACTTAATCCACTACCTAAAACTATTCCTACTTCGCATTGCGAGGTGTATTGCAATAAATATTCTTTTGCTTCTTTGATTTTATTTAACATCTTCTTGTATTGTTTTTTCTATTAATTGATTGTTTTCTCCGTATTGATGAACTTCTATATCTATTGGTAGGACATAAATATCTGCCTCAAAGTCTTGTAGTCGCATTGCATCTTTTTCTGTTGTTAGGAGTATGGTATTTGATGATGAAAACTTATTATAGCGATTTTTTATTTGGATTTTGTCTTTTTCGGTAAAGTTGTGATGATCGGAAAAAGTAATAGTATCTACTACTTGTGTTATTGAGTTTAGGTATTCTATAATATGTTGATTGTTTGCTATGCCGGTTAAAAGCAATACTTTGTAATCCGATAGGTTTATTTGATTTTCTTTGTTCTTTATATGATATGGTAGTTTATAGACTATGTTTGAAAAAAATATTTTTTGATGAGGTAGGGGTTTTAGTTTAAGAACAAAATCTTGTTTCTGCTTTTCGCTTAGCGGAGGACACTTTGTAACTACGATATATGAGGCTCGTTTGTATCCTTTGCGATATTCTCTTAGTCTTCCGTAGGGAATTACTCTGTCTTTAAAGAAAGGTCTATTGTATTCTGTCAGTAGTATGTTTATATCTCTATTTATATAACGGTGTTGATAGGCATCGTCTAAGATTATAAGATTTGTTTTAGGGGAGTTTTTGAGTATGTTTTCTACGCCTTTGTTTCTCTCTTCGCATACTGCTACAAATGTATTAGGGTTGCGTTTATAGATTAGCAAAGGTTCATCTCCTACCTCGGAGGCTGAGTGATGAGGTTGCAAATGTATGAATCCTTTCGTTTTTCTTCCATATCCACGAGAGAGAATTGCTAAATTAAAATAAGGAGATAATGCTTTTATTAGATATTCTACAAAAGGAGTTTTGCCTGTTCCTCCAACTCTGATGTTTCCTACTGATATTATTTTAACAGAGTGGGATTTTTGTTCAATTATTCCGCAATCGAATAATTTATTTCTTAGATATGTAATTACTCCGTACATATTCTATTTACAATTGCTTACCCATAGATAAGTGCCATCAAAAAAACTACAATAGGAATAAAGTAATCTTTTAGAATAACTGCCCTCTACGGGAGAACCATCATAATATATGTATTGCGATTTGCATTCCGGACAATGCAATAATACATTGTTTGTTGTATCTACGTAAAGGCGTCCGTTACAATCCTTAGCTACGCAACTACGTTCAAAAGTTATAAACTCGTCCCAAGATTTGCGAAAAACAACTACGCCTCTGTATCCTCCCTCGAAGTATTCCCAACCACGATTGCCATAGTTTAAGTTAAAATATTCTGCACTATCGGGGTCTATATAAAAGTTTACATATCCATAATCAAAGGTATCTTCGCACGAGGTAAAGATAAAACTAATGCTTAATAGTCCTAAGATTATGGATATGTGCTTTTTCATATCAAAGAAACGTTTATTGGTTTGAGAATATTGTAGTTAGGCAAACATCTCCTACTATTTTCAAACTTTCTTTGCTGATATTTTCCATATTGTCTTGCATTGTGTGCCAAAAAGGGAAGAAACTACATGTTGGATCGTTTTGTACTATGTCTATCATAGGGATTTTTGCATACATATTCACCCAATGATGATCGTCCATTATAGGATAAGTTTTTTCATTTATGAATATATTTGAATATCCCTTTGCTGCGGCAATATCCCATACTTTATTCATAATAGAAGATGCATAGTGCATAGACAAACCCTCTTTTGTAAATCGTAAATTCTTGTATCCTACCATATCAAGCAAGATTCCATAGTTGGCAGTGTAGAAAGGGTAGTGAGGAGTCTTGCTCCAATGTTGTGAACCCAAACACCAATCGCTTTGATCCTCTACATCGCTTTCTGCCCATGAAGGAGTGCCTTGATCTTCTAAGTCAAAAAATATAATATCTACACCTTGTGAGTTTTCTTTTTGGCGAAATACTCTTGCAATTTCCATTAAAACGCCAACTCCACTCGCACCATCGTTTGCTCCATCTATGGCTTTTTTGTGATTTTCTTCATTTGGGTCTTCGTCTGCCCAAAGTCTGCTATCCCAATGTGCGGCTAAAACTACTCTGTCTGAGGCTTGTGGATTGAAACTCGCTATAATGTTTCTGCCTTCAACATTTGTTCCGTCCCACAGTTTAGAAGAAAATGTTTGTACATAGACTGTGTCGGCGTATTGTTTCATAAAATTGATTAAATAGTCGCCACAGAGTTGTGAGGCTTTACTCATAGGTGTTCTTGGCCCAAAATCGCATTGTGCTTTTACGTAAGAGTATGCCGAATCTGCATTAAAGGCAGGTGTTTCTATGTTTGTGTAGTTAGGTTGAGTGATTTGGGTTTCTGTTTCACTCTTTTTGCAAGATAGAAAGCCCAAAATCAACACAAATATTATGAATATATTTAGTTTATTTCCCATTTTGCTCCGTCTTTTCCGTCTTTGATTGTGATTCCTACTTCTGATAATCTATCTCTTATCATATCACTTTTTGCCCAATCTTTGTTTGCTCTTGCTTCTGCTCTCATTTCAGCGATTATACTCATCAAGCCTTCAATTACATTGCTGGTATTGTCGCTTTGTTCGCTCTTCATACCAAGTATTTCACTGAAAATGATTTCAAAGTTTTCTTTTAATGCAGTTTTGTCTTGTTCTGTGATTGTTTCTTTTTTGTCTGAGATTAGGTTTACTAAACGTGATATTTCAAACATATTAGCAATTACTACCGGTGTATTGAAATCATCGCACATTGCTTCCATACATTTTGTGAATATTGCATTGAAATCAACGCTTGTTTTGTCTGAGGTTGGTAAGTTATTGATATTTCTTTGTGTTTCAAAGAGTTTTTTCATTCCTTTTTCGGCTGCTGATAGTGCTTCATTAGAAAAATCAAGTGTTGAACGATAATGTGCTTGCAAAATAAAGAAACGAATTGTCATAGGGCTATATGCTTTGTCTAATTTAGGGTGAGAACCTGTGAAAAATTCGTTTAGGGTTATGAAGTTACCAAGACTTTTCCCCATTTTTTGACCTCCGATTGTTATCATATTGTTGTGTAACCAATATTTAGCAGGTTCGCAACCAAAGGCACATATTGATTGTGCAATTTCGCTTTCATGGTGAGGGAAAAGTAAGTCTAATCCTCCTCCATGTATGTCAAATTTTTCTCCAAGGTACTTTCTGCTCATTGCAGTGCACTCTAAATGCCAGCCAGGAAAGCCATCGCTCCAAGGAGATGGCCAACGCATTATGTGTTCTGGTGAGGCTTTTTTCCAAAGTGCGAAGTCGGCAGGATTTCTCTTTTCTTCTTGTCCGTCAAGCTCACGTGTGTTAGCTATCATTTCTTCAATAACTCTATTAGATAATACTCCGTATTTGTGAGTGTCGTTATTGTATTTCAAAACGTCAAAATAAACACTGCCATTGCTTATATAAGCATAGCCGTTCTCTAATAATCTTTCTACAATTTGTATTTGGTCAATGATATGTCCTGTTGCTGTTGGTTGAATGCTTGGACGTAAAATATTCATTGAATCCATTGCTTCAAGATACCTTTGAGTATAGTGTTGTGCAACTTCCATTGGTTCTAATTGTTCCAATCTTGCTTTTTTTGCAATCTTGTCTTCTCCGCTGTCTGCATCGTTTTCCAAGTGCCCAACGTCTGTTATATTTCTAACATATCTTACTTTGTATCCCATATATTTTAGAAAACGAAAAACAGTGTCAAAAGTTAATGCTGCTCTTGCGTGTCCTAAGTGTGCATCTCCATAAACTGTTGGTCCGCAAACATACATTCCAACAAAAGGAGCGTTTATTGCTTGAAATTCTTCTTTGTTTCTACTAAGCGTATTATAAACTACTAATTTTTTTGTATTCTCTATCATAATATTTACTTTATTTCTATTAGTTAAACTTTATTTTTCTTGACATTATTGCTGTGCATAAACAAGATATTATAACAACCATTGAAAATATTGCTAATATATCTGTTATGTATATTTTGATTGGAAAACTATCTACTATGAAAGAAGACCCCATTTTTATAATTCCGAAATGTTGTTGTAGCAAGCAAAATATTATTCCTAAAATTAGTCCGCATATCATTCCTATTACACTCATCATTACTCCATTTATGAAAAATATTGAGCGAATATCTTTTTTTGTTGCACCCATTGTTCGCAGTATCATTATGTCTTTTTTCTTTATCATAATGAGTAAAGACAATGCTCCCATAATATTAAAACTTGCAATAAATATAATGAATCCTAAAATTATATATACTGCTAATTTTTCTGCTTTTACTACTTTGTAATAAACGGGATCTTGTTCTAATCGATTTTTCACAACATAGGTTTTAGGAATAATTTTTTCTATTTCGCTTCTTACTTTTTCTGTTTTTTCAGAGTCTTTAAGTTTAATATTAAGACTACTTGCTTGATTTGGTAATAATTCCAATAAATTTTGTGCAAAAGAAAGAGGAACTATTGCTACATTATCGTCAATCTCACTTCGAGTCATAAAACTTCCCGAAAACAAGGCTTTACTTATGTTTAAATTATCCTCAGGTACTATAACTGTTGTTGGATTCTTTTTTGGAATGCAAAATTGTATAGGAATATTGTGTTTTTCTGCACCTTGATAAAGCGACATTTTTAACATGAGCGAATAACCCAAAATACAATTAGGTTTTCCATTAGTATAAAGCGAGGTATTTCCTATTTGCATTGTTGTATCTATATTGGAAATTTTGAAAAATTCATCTTCTACTCCATACATATCAACAATGCTTTGAGTATTTTCAAAAGAAATAAGTACTGATTCTTTAATTACGGGCGTTATTGCTTGTACTTGTTTAATAGATTCTATTTGTTTTGTCTTTATTTCTTCAAGATTGATAACTTTTCCCTTGTTTGGCTCTATTATTAAGTCGGGATTAGAATAACTAAGCATATCCGAAGCAAGGGAAGTAAAGCCGTTGAAAACTGAAAGCACAATAAGCAATGCCATAGTTACAACTCCTACACCGATAAGAGAGATTAAAGATATTATGTTAATAACTTTAAGTTCTTTCTTCGAGAAGAAATATCTCATCGCTATAAAGAAGCTGAATCGCATCAAAGAATATTTTTTTAAGATTTTAGTAATCTATCAATATTTTCGCTATAATCTAAGCTATCATCAACAAAGAAAGTCAAATCGGGAATAATTCTTAATTGATTTCTTTCCATTGTTGCAAGTCTATTGCGTAAAAATGGCTTGTTAGCTTGAACTAATTGATAAATTTCATCATTTGTAACTCCTCCAAGGGCAAATATGCTAATATATACCTTAGCTATTGACAAATCCGAGGATACCCTTACACGTGTTACAGTAATCATTGCACCCTTAAATAGGTTTTTAGATTCATATCTCAGAATCTCGCCCATATCTTTTTGAATCAAACGGGCTACTTTTTGTAATCTATTATTATCCATAGATTGCAAAAATACGAAAAAATAATATTTTTTTATTAAAACAAAGAAAAAATAGTATTTTTGCCGTATGAAATTAAGATTAACAAAGGAATTCAAATTTGAAATGTCTCATGCTCTTGATGAGTATCAAGGTTTATGCAGAAATCTCCACGGACATTCCTATAAATTGTTTGTTACAATAATAGGAGATTATTCACAAACTAAGGAAAATAATGATTCGGGAATGGTTCTAGACTTTAAATCAATCAAAGAGATTGTAGAAAAAAATGTTATTCAAGAATTTGATCACGCAGTTGTTCTTTGCAAAAAAAGTTCTTTTGCTTCCGCATTAAAACAAACAAATACGAAACTTATTTTGTTTGATAATCAGCCTACGTGTGAAAACTTAATTATGGAATTTCATAAAAGAATTTCAAGTATTCTTCCAAATGGAATCAAGTTAGCAAGACTTCAACTACATGAAACTGCTACATCTTTTGCAGAATGGTTGATTGAAGATAATGAATAATAAAAACGCAAAATTATGAATAATGAAAAATTCCAATTTCCTCAAATTGCAAAATGGATTTTCTCACTTTCCATTATTGGATTGATTATTTATTTAATGTGGTATTTTCGTTTCCTTGTAGTATGTATTCTTTTGGCGTTGATACTTGCTTTTATGGGAACACCAATTCAAAATTTACTTCAAAAATTTCATATAGGTAAATACCATTTTTCAAGAACGATAACAACAATTCTAACCTTAGTTTCCCTTGTTTTAATTTTTACTCTCTTAGGTTATTTGATTGTTCCATTATTTATTAGTCAAGCAATGGAATTTGCAAATCTTGATGTCTATAAAATTGCAGATTATTATGCAGAACCAATAACTAAGATAGAGCAATTTTTGTATGAATATCAACTTTTGCCACAAGACAAAAGTTTAGAAACTATTTTTTCTTCCTATATCTTAGAAACACTCAATACTTTGAACCTTACAAACATCGCAGAAACTATGTTAAATCTCACAAGTAATATTGTAATGGGTACATTCATTGTTCTTTTTGTTACATTCTTCTTTTTAAAGGATAATAACTTAGTAAATAAATTCATAAACGCAGTTACACCAGACTTATACTTAGATGAAATTAATAAAATCCTAACCTCTTCTCGTTCTCTTATAAGTAGATATTTCTTAGGCATATTTTCTGAAATCATAATTATGATTGCACTTCTTTCTTTGGGCTTTTATTTAGTGGGATTAAAGAATGTAATTCTAATTGCTACGATTTGTGGTGTTATGGTCATACTTCCATACATTGGAGTCTTGATAGGAGGGGTAGTAGGTCTTATGGTTTGTCTTACAAGTTATCTTGGAGCAGATCCAACTCTTGATATAGCTCCTATTATAATTAAATTCATAAGTATTTTTGCAATAGTAAAATTAATAGATGATTTTATTCTTCAACCACTTATTTATTCAAAAAGCGTAAAAGCACATCCGTTAGAAATATTTTTAGTAATACTAATGGCAGGTGAAGTTGGTGGAATAATAGGTATGATTTTAGCAATTCCTGTCTATACTTTATTTAGAATTATAGCCAAAGAATTTTTTGTAAAGTGGAAATTCATTAAAAAAATAACAGAAAATCTTTAAAAACTTCTTATTTTTGCAAACACGCAATTAAAGAAATGAAAAAGATTATAAAGTTTTTTTTACAAAAAGTTCCTCGAAAATACCTTCAAAAATTAGTTTTGGTATTTAAAATCTTTGTAAAGCTATTTTATTTAGGCAACAAAAAACATTGTCCCGTTTGTGGAAAACATTATAGAAAGTTTCTTCCATACGGATATGTTGTTTCAAGAGAAAATGCCTTGTGTCCAAATTGTCTTGCCTTAGAAAGACATCGTTTGTTGTGGCTATATTTTCAAAAAGAAACAACTTTATTTCAAGATAATCTTTCTTTCCTTCACATAGCCCCTGAAATGTGCTTTATTCCTTTGTTTAAAAAAATGCCAAATCTTGATTATAAAACAGCAGATCTTGAATCGCCTTGGGCAGATATTCATTTAAATATTGAAAATATGCCATTGAAAGATAATAGTTTTGATGTTCTTATGGCAAATCATATACTTGAACACGTAAACGACTTACCTAAGGCATTAAGTGAAATAAAACGTGTGTTAAAACCAAACGGTTGGGCAATTTTGCTTAGTCCTATAAATCCAAAAAGAGAAACTACTTACGAGGATTCAACCATTACCTCACCAGAAGAAAGAGAAAAACATTTTGGACAAAAAGACCACGTAAGAGAGTTTGGAAAAGATTACGCAAGTGTTTTAGAAAAAGCAGGCTTTGAAGTAGAAGAAAATAGATTTGTTGAAACGCTTTCTTTGGAGGAATTAGAAAAATTTGCAATAGCAAAGAAAGAAGACATAAATATTGAACATCATATCTTTATAGCTAAAAAGAAATAATAGGAATGAAAATAACACTAATCGGAACAGCATATCCCTATCGCGGAGGTTTAGCTTCATTTAACGAAAGATTGATGTCGCAATTCAAATATGAAGGAGAGGAAGTAGAAATCAAAACATTCACACTTCAATACCCCTCAATACTTTTTCCAGGTAAAACACAATTTTCTACAAGTGAGAATTTGAATAATTTTCCTATTGAACGCTGTGTAAATTCTATTAACCCTTTTAATTGGATTAAAGTAGGTAAAAAAATAAAGAAAGAAAAACCCGATATTGTTATTATAAAATATTGGATGCCCTTTATGTCTCCTTGTTTCGGAACAATAGCTCGCATAATCAAAAGCAACAAAAAAACAAAGATAATAGCAATTGCTGACAACATTATTCCACATGAAAGACGTTTCTTTGATTCTTGGCTTACAAAATACTTTGTTGGTTGTGTTGATGCTTGGATTGCAATGAGCAAAAGCGTGTTTGACGATATAGAAATCTTTGATAAGAAAGTACTACGCTCGCTTTGCTTTCACCCAATCTTTGATAATTTTGGAGAAAAAATAGATAAAGAAACTGCACAAAAAAACTTAGGTTTACAAAGCAAAGAAATAAATATTTTATTCTTTGGTTTAGTTAGAGATTACAAAGGATTAGATTTTTTAATCAAAGCTTTAAAAAATCCAGCCTTAGAGAACTATCCTTTACACCTTACAGTAGCGGGGGAATTCTATGAACCACAATCAAAATATGACGAAATAATTAAAGAATTAGACTTAAAAAACATAACAATTCACAATAAGTTTATAGCAAACGAAGATGTTAAGAATTATTTTTGTGCTTGCGATTTGGTAGTTTTGCCATACAAAACAGCAACTCAAAGTGGCGTTACACAAATTGCCTTTCATTTTGAAAAACCTATGTTAGTTACTGACGTAGGAGGCTTAGCCGAAATAGTAAAGCACGGAAAAAGCGGATACGTTTGTCAACCTAATCCACAATCTATTGCAGAATGTTTGTTGGATTTTTGCAAAAATAAAACAGATTTTACAGAAAGTTTAATGGAAGAAAAGAAAAAATTTTCGTGGGAGAGAATGACCGAATCCATTAAAGAATTATACACAAAAACTCTTGAAAAATAAATGATAATAAGAAGTAAAGCACCTTTAAGATTAGGCTTAGCAGGAGGGGGGACAGATGTTTCTCCATTTTCAGACATATATGGCGGTTGCATTCTTAATGCTACAATAAGTTTATATGCATATTGTGATATTATTCCGCACAATGATGGTAAAATACGTTTCTTTTTAGAGGATAAAAACCAAAGATACGAATACGATAGCATAGAACAACTTCCAATAAACGGAGAAATAGATCTTTTAAAAGCCGTTTACAACAGAATTGTTAGAGACTTCAATGTAGGAAAGTTGTCTTTTGATATTCATACCTTTGTTGATGCACCGGCAGGTAGTGGATTAGGAACTTCTTCCACCTTAGTAGTTGCAGTTTTAGGGGCATTTGTTCAATGGTTGAAACTTCCGCTTGCAGAATACGATATTGCGTCTTTGGCATACAGCATAGAAAGAGAAGATATGTTGCTTGCAGGAGGAAAACAAGACCAATATGCAGCAACCTTTGGAGGATTTAATTTTATGGAGTTTTATGCCGAAGGAAAAGTTATTGTAAATCCTCTTCGCATCAAAGATAAAATTCTAAATGAACTTTCAAGAAATATAATTTTGTTTTATACCGCTACTTCAAGAGACTCTGCCAAGATAATAGAACAACAACAAAAAAATGTGATTGCAAATAACACACAATCCATAGAAGCAATGCAACAACTAAAACACCAAGCTGTGTTGATGAAAGAATCATTGCTCAAAAGCGATTTAGATAAAATAGGAGATATTCTTAACCTTGGTTGGCAATATAAAAGACAAATGGCAAGAGGTATAAGCACCGATTTATTTGAAAGCGTATATAATGCAGCACTTCAAGCAGGAGCGAGTGGAGGTAAAATATCTGGTGCAGGCGGAGGAGGATATATTTTCTTTTATGCTTCGGAAGCAAAAAGATATGATGTTATTAAAGCCTTAGAGTCTTTTGGAGGAAAGGTTAGACGATTTGAATTTACAAACCAAGGCTTAGAAACGTGGCAGATTTAAACAGAAAAATAAAAGAAGCCATAATCCTTGCAGGAGGAAAAGGCACAAGGCTGCAATCAGTTGTAAGTAATGTGCCAAAACCTATGGCTTTGATTGGCAAAAAACCTTTTCTTGCATTACTCTTACAATACTTGCAATCGCAAGGAATTGAAAAAGTTGTTTTATCTGTGGGTTATATGTATGAAATAATACAAGAAACCTTTGGCGAGAGTTTCAATGGACTTTCTATTTCTTATAGTATAGAAACAGAACCTTTGGGAACAGGTGGAGCAATAGCAAAAGCAATGACTATGATAGAGAGTCAGAGTGTTCTTGTCTTAAATGGAGATTCTTTTATCAAGATTGACCTTGAAGAAATAGAGAGAAAAATCCCTACATCAGAAAATCACTCACTTCTTGTTTTGAAAGAAATGAATAATGTTTCAAGATATGGCTCTGTTGTTTTGAAAGATGAGGTGATAACAGCCTTTGAAGAAAAACAATTCAAAGAAAAAGCACTCATAAATGCAGGAGTATATGTTTTGAATAAAGATATATTTAAAGATAAGAACCTACCCGAAAAATTTTCTTTTGAAAAAGACTTTTTGGAAAAGGAAGTAGAAAAAGGAAATCTTAGAGGCATAATAACAAATGGTTATTTCATTGACATAGGAGTGCCGGAAGATTATCAAAAAGCACAAATAGAATTAGTAGAACAAATAGAAATAAAAAAATAATAAAGATATATGGAACTTAATATCCCTTTGAATCTTTGTAATGAAGAGAAAGAAATAGTAAATGCAAATAATGTGGCAACCGTTGTAGGCTCTGGAAGTGTAGAAGTCTTTGCAACGCCTGCTATGATAGCACTTATGGAAAAAACAGCAAACAATTCTTTGCGAAATCACTTACCTGAGGATTGCGTAAGCGTTGGAGTAGAAATAAATACTAAACACATAAAAGCCTCAGCAATAGGAAAAGAGATTGTTTGCAAAAGTGAACTGATAAAAGTTGATGGAAAAAAAATGTTTTTCAACATATCAGCTTACGAAGGAGAAGATATGATAGGGCAAGCCTCACACACGAGAGTTGTTGTCAATAAAGAAAAATTCTTAAACAATCTAAAATAAAGATTCAATGAACAAAACAATAACAAATAGCAAAGACTTTAAAATGACAGCCAAGACAATGGCTGGTTTAGAAGAAGTCTTAGCAGAAGAATTGAAAGCCTTAGGAGCAAAAAACATAGAAATACTTAAACGAGCAGTGAGTTTTGAGGGCGATATGACTCTTTTGTACAAAGCAAACTATTGTTTAAGAACAGCACTTTGCATTTTAAAACCAATAGCATCGTTTGAAGCAAACAATGAAAGAGAATTATACAACGAAGTGTATAGAATGAAATGGGAAAAGTATATGAATCCCGATGCAAAGATATTTATTGATAATTCTGTTAATAGCGAAATATTTACACACTCTCTTTATGCTTCTCAAAAAACAAAAGATGCTATTTGCGATAGATTTCGCAAAATGTTTAATCAAAGACCTACCGTTACAAAAGACGAATACGAAATAAAACTTAACCTACATATTTGGGAAAATCAAGTAACAATTTCCTTAGACTCCTCAGGCGATTCTTTACACAAAAGAAATTACAGAGCAAATATGGGACAAGCTCCGCTGAACGAAGTAACCGCAGCAGGATTGATACAACTTAGTGGTTGGAAAAAAGATTGTAATTTCTTAGATCCAATGTGTGGAAGTGGAACTCTTTTGATAGAGGCTTGTATGTATGCTTATAATATTCCTGCTCAATATTACAGAAAGAAATTTGCTTTTAAGAAATGGAGCGACTTTTCAATGCCGGAATGGAAACGAGTAAAAGAAGAAGCAGATAAACAAATCAGCGATTTTGATTACGAAATTTGGGGTTCAGACCTTTCTTCTTCTGCAATAGCACAAGCAACCGAAAATATAAAACTAACAAAACTACACAAAGACATTAAACTTTTCCGTTGCGAAATAGAAAAACAAGAACCTCCACAAGGAAAAACGCTAATTATTACTAACCCTCCCTATGGCGAAAGAATAGAAGTAGAGGATATTTACGCTCTTTACGACAGAATAGGCACTGCCTTTAAATCGAAACACGAAGGAAACACTGCGTGGGTTATTTCTTCGGACTTTGAAGCTTTGAAAAGAATAGGCTTAAAACCAAGTAAAAAAATTCCAATCTACAATTCTAATCTTGAATGCAGGTTCTGCAAATTTGAACTCTATCATGGCACAAGACGATACGGTAAACAAGAATAAAAAATCATTATTTAAGACTCAAAAGTGGCGGTTCTATAAATTAGAATCGCCACGATTTTTTGTATGTAAACAAAATTTCTATAAATTTA
>CALEFF010000038.1 GCA_937876865.1 uncultured Bacteroidales bacterium
TTGTTTCGTTTGGTTTTTAGTACTAAAAAAATTGTGAAAATTTTCGTTTGCAAAAATATAGTAAAAAAATTGTATTTTTTTGACATTTCCCAATGACTTTTTTTCATTTTATTATAGTGTTTATCATTTTACGAGGTTTTTTTTTCATTTTATTATATGCTTTAAGTATTGAGAACGTTTTTTTTGTTTATATTTGCAATAGTTTAATTTTAACAAATTCGTTATGATTAGAAAGACTCCTATTTTTGATTGGGAAAAAGTATTTGATGAAACAAAGGAAGAATGTAAAATTGGTTACGATTTCTTAACATCAAATGATATTAACATACTTTACAATAAAGAAAAACGCCTGCAAACTAATTATTATATAGATGTTTTTATTAACAAAGGGAATATCGTTATTGAAATTGATATGAAAGAATACCTTCTTGATTCCCCTTCTTCTATACTTATGCAACCGGGTAATTCTTTTCAGATTATATCTTTTAGTTCTGATTTATCCATTAACATATTCGTTGCATCTAAACATATCAGAAATCATTTCTTAGATAGTTTTGGGACAAGTGTCTCTTTGCATAATAGTATCAGATTAAAGTGTTATTCTCATTTTAACAAAAAGGAGGCTGATGTTATGATGCATTTTGTAAATGAATTAAATGAAGTTATTGCTCAGACCGACAATCCTTTTCGCTTAAATGTTGTTCAGCATTTGAATACTGCTTATTATTATCGCTATTTCTATTCTTTATTTTCTAATTTGAAAACAAATAGCAAGAATATTAGCGATAGATTTTTTCAATTATTAGAGGAAAATTTCATTAACAAGCAAGATGTAGAATTTTATGCTGATTGTTTTTCTTTTTCAAAGGGTTATTTTGAGACTACGATAAAAAACGCAACGGGACGTTCTTTTAAATCTTGGCTTGATGAAAAATTAATCTCGGAAGCGAAACGATTATTAACTGAAAGCGAAAATTCAATTGATTATGTTGCAGAGTTTTTAGGTTTTAATTCGCAAAGTAATTTTAGTAGATTTTTTAAACGTATGACAAACCTTTCGCCTATTGAATTTAGAAAAGGTAAAAATAAATCGGAACTATAAATTACGTTTTTTATTTCTTTGATTTTTAAAAAAAAGTCTTTGAAAAAAAATTTTTTTTCAAAGACTTTTTTATTTTTTTCTTTGTTTTATTTTCAGAAGTATTTTACTTCTTAAAATATCTGTTGTAAAGGCCTTCAAATCCTTTACCATGACGTGCTTCGTCTTTTGCCATTTCGTGTACAGTGTCGTGAATAGCGTCTAAATCTCTTGCCTTTGCAATTTTTGCTATACGATACTTGTCAGAACATGCTCCTGCTTCTGCTGCCATTCTTTTTTCTAAGTTTGTTTTTGTATCCCAAACAACATCTCCTAATAATTCTGCAAATTTTGCTGCGTGTTCTGCTTCTTCCCAAGCGTAACGTTTGAATGCTTCTGCTATTTCAGGGTAGCCTTCTCTATCAGCTTGACGGCTCATTGCAAGATACATTCCAACTTCTGTGCATTCGCCATTGAAGTGTGAATTCAAATCTTTTATCATTTCTTCGTCTAAGCCTTTTGCAACGCCTATTATATGTTCTGTTTCAAATTGTAATGCTTCTGTATTTTGTTCTAATTCTTTAAATTTAGAAGCTGGTACTTTACATTGTGGGCATGCTTCTGGTGGGTTAGCTCCTTCGTGTACGTATCCACATACTGTACAAATCCATTTCTTTTGCATAATCTTATGTTTTTTTAGTTTAACTTTATTTTATCAATGCAAATTTAATTGCTTTTTTTATATTAAACTATTTTTTTAAAGAAATATTTTATTGAATCAAATAATTATTTTTCTAAATGTGCAACAAAAAAAGGTGATTGAAAGATTCAATCACCTTTGTGACCACGGCAGGATTCAAACCTGCAACCTCCTGAGCCGTAATCAGGGACTCTATTCAGTTAAGCTACGTGGCCTTGCGTTTTGCGTGTGCAAAGGTAGGTGTTTTTTTTGTTCTACCAAAATTTTTCATAGACTTTTTTTTCTATAATGCTAACAACCTCATCGTATTTAGTCTTATTTATAGGCTTTTGCGTGTTTGCCATAATGTGCATTTTAATTCTCTCCTCTCCCTTGCGATATGGTGGTTGAAAGTAAGGATAAGGCTGTATTGAAAAAGAATTTCGTTGATAAAAATCTATTCTTCTTTTTGACAATTCATCTCTTGGCAATTCTACTTCTAAGACTATAAGTTTGTTTTGAGTGTTTAATTGTTCTAAAACTTTGCTTGCAATTTTTCTATTACGATATTGCTCGCTTACTGCAAGATGTTCTATGTATAAAAAGTCGTTAAAATCCCAATAATTAAAGATTCCAACCATTGTTTCGTTGTCGTAAATTAGGTTTAGGCTTAATAAATCTGTTTTGTAAATGTCTAAAACCAACGAAAATTCTCTTCTTTCTTCTATTGGAAAGCTTTTCTCGTATAGGTCTTTGGAAAATTGTATCTCTTCTGGATTTTGAGATAGTTTTTTTATGGTAATCATTTCTTTTTATTAAAAAGCAGAATTATCTTTCACAAGATTGTATAGAAATTCTCTTGCTCTAAAAAGTTTTGCCTTTACTGTACCTATTGGTAAGGAAAGTTCTTGTGCTATTTCTTCGTATGATTTTTCTTCAAAATAGCGTTTTTCTATAAGAACTTTATAGTGTGGTTTCAATTTATTTATAACCTCTCTTAATACTTCGTGCTTTTGTTGTTCTATTACTTTGTCTTCTGGATTTTTTATTTGAGAAACAACATTTAATTCTCCTTCTTCTTGATCCATAGAAATGGTTTGAAGACGTTTTTTCCTCTTATAATCTATGTAATTATTGGTTGCAATTCTAAAAAGCCAAGTACTGAAAGCAAAGTCAGGGGTATATTTATCAATAGATTTAAATGCTTTACCAAAAGCCTCTATTGTAAGGTCGTCAGCCTCTATTGTATTGTTTGTCATCTTTAAAAGCATGAAATAAAGTGGTTCTTTGTAAAATTCCATCAATTGAGTATAGGCTCTTTGATCCCCTTTCTCTCTTGCCTTACAAATAAGTTCGTAATCTCTCTTTGCTTTTTCTGTTGAAGTTACTATCTCCATTTGCTTTTCTTTGTTGTTGCAACTCTTAATTCCAAAAAGAAATTAAGAATCATTTGATAAATTTCCAAAATCGGTGCAAATATAAATAATTTTTTTATTCTAAGCTTCTTAAATGCTTTGTAATAAACAAATATTTGAAGAATAAACTTTAATAAAAGAGCCAAAACCATATACGGCCATGGTATTCCAATAAAAAATAACGTTGCAATACAAAGATAAAACATAAAAGTAGAGAAAGGAAGCACACTTAAAAGAAATCTATGTGAGGTTTTAAAGTGCTTTTTGGAAATAATGTTACTCTTTTTTGCCTTAATCCAATCTTTATATTTGCGAAAAGAATCATATTTTACAAAAGAAGGATTTGTTAAAACAATAGATGTATTTTTGCTATTAGTGATTTGATTTATAAACATATCATCATCTCCCGCTGAAAGATTATAATGCTTTATAAATCCTCCAACTTTATAGAACAAACTCTTTTTATATGCTAAATTATAGCCTTCTCCCATATATGGATTTTTACATAAGGCAAATGAAAGATAGTTCATTGATCTTATTGCGTGATCATAACATATCAATTTATTGAGTAGCCCTTTTTTATTTTCAACACAAGCATAACCTAATACAATTTCTTTATCTTTTCCAAAGCCTGATGCAATGTATTTCAACCAATCAAAAGAATTAGGCTTACAATCAGCTTTTGTAAGCACCAAATGCTCATATTTTGCAGACTTTATTCCAAGTGATATTGGGAATTTTTGTCCTTGAAACTTATTTACATTTTCCACAATGTTTACTACCCTTAAATGACGGTAAATTGCAGAGAGACCTTTTAACACATACTCTGTTTCATCGGTTGAAGCATCGTTTACAACTATTACTTCAAAAGTTGGATAATCTTGTTCAAGAATTTCTATTAACTTATTCTTAATATTATATTCATCATTTTTTACTGCTATAATAACCGAAATCGGTGGTAATTCATCGTTTTCTTTTAATTCAACGGTAAAATGTTTTTTAAAAGCTATCTTTCCATAAACTATTAAGTAATATAGTATCTGAATCAGCAAAAATAAGGCCGTACAACCCAAAATAACCAAATTTAAAATGGTCAATGAAAATCCTAAATTCATCATTTTTTTAATTATTTTTTGGCAAAAATATTCTTTATTCAAGTTTTAGAGTTATTTTTGTAAATTATTTTTTTAACGTTTTTTGTTAATAACTTAGCAATGAAGTTTACAGTAAACTATAATTCAAAAGATTGCAATGCAAGAGCAGGTGTTATAAAAACAGATCACGGAGATATTTTAACACCTATTTTCATGCCTGTTGGCACTCTTGGAAGCGTAAAAGGAGTTGGAAGTGATATTTTAAACAACGATATAAAGGCTCAAATCATTTTAGGAAATACTTATCATCTTTATTTGAGACCAGGACTTGATATAATAAAACAAGCTGGTGGTATTCAAAAATTCAATTCTTGGAACAAACCTATGCTGACCGATAGTGGTGGTTTTCAAGTTTATTCTTTGGGAGATAGACGTAAAATCACGGAAGAGGGTTGTATTTTCCGCTCTCATATTGATGGTTCTAAACATACATTCACGCCAGAAAAGGTTATGGATATAGAAAGGACTATTGGTGCTGATATAATTATGGCTTTTGATGAATGCACTCCCTATCCTTGTGATTATGATTATGCAAAAAAATCATTAGGACTTACACATCGTTGGTTAAAACGTTGTGTTGATAGATTCAATGAAACAGAAAATGTGTACAATTACTCACAAGCACTATTTCCTATTGTTCAGGGTAGCACATATAAAGATTTAAGAAAACAATCTTGCGAATATGTTGCATCTTTTGAGTGTGAGGGCAATGCCATTGGAGGACTTGCTGTTGGTGAACCTGCGGAAGTGATGTATGAACTCACTGACTTGTGCTGTTCTTTATTACCAAAAGACAAGCCTCGCTATCTTATGGGAGTGGGAACTCCTGTAAATTTATTAGAATCTATTGCTTTGGGGGTAGATATGTTTGATTGTGTGATGCCAACTCGTAACGGAAGAAACGCTATGCTCTTTACAATGGAGGGAATAATGAATATGAAAAACAAAAAGTGGGCGGATGATTTTTCTCTCTTAGACGAAAACGGCACTTCCTTTGTTGATAAACTTTACACTAAGGCATATCTTCGTCATTTGTTTATTTCGCAAGAATTATTGGCACTTCAAATTGCAAGTATTCATAACTTAGCGTTCTATCTTGAACTAATGCGTCAAGCAAGAGAACATATAATTGAAGGAGATTTTCTTGCTTGGAAGAATATCATGATCAAAAAATTATCTAATCGCTTATAGATGAAATTAGGCAAGAAAAAATATGGACCTTTCTCCATTTTAGATATTTATATAATTAAGAAATTATTACTAACTTTCTTTTTAGCAATATTTCTAATTATTATGATTGCTATTATCTTTGATTTAAGCGAACGCTTAGATGATTTCATTTCTAATAACGCTCCAATCAAAGGTCTAATTTTTGATTACTATCTAAATTTCATTCCTCATTTTGCTAATTTATTTGGACATCTTTTCTTCTTTATTGCAGTTGTTTTTGTATGTTCTAAATTGGCATCTAATACTGAAATAATCGCTATTCTAAGTAGTGGAATTAGTTTTAAGCGAATGTTAAGACCTTTTGTTATAACTGCAGTTTTTGTTGGTCTTGTCAATCTTTGGCTGAGTAATGTTTTAATTCCGAAAGTTAATATACCAAGATTAGAATTTGAGAAAGTGTATTATAGAAATCCTTATAGCAATCAACTCTATAACATTCACTTGCAACCAAAAATAGGAGAACAAGTTTATGTACAACATTTCAGTAACAAAACCAATACCGCATATAAGTTCACACAAGAAATAATAAAAGAAGGACAAATAATAAAAAAAACCTATGCCGACCAAATAGTATTTGATTCCTCTAAGATGGATTGGATTATGTTTAACTACCACATTAGAAATATAAAGGATAAGGAAGAAAAAATAGAGAGGGGTGAACAAAAACACATAGATATTGGTATTTTACCAAATGAATTCAATCTAAATCAAATTAAAGTAGAAGTATTAAACTATGAACAATTAAACGAATCAATAGCAAGAGAAGAAATAAAAGGCAATAGCGTAGTAACAGAACTTAAAATAGAAAAATATCAAAGACTATTAAATCCTTTTGCCTATATTATACTAACTATTATTGGTGTTGCGTTATCTTCTCATAAAAAAAGAGGAGGAATTGGTCTTAATTTGGCAATAGGAATTATTTTAGCATTTAGTTTAATTATGATGATGAAACTTACAAACGTATTTGCTACAAATAGTTCCTTATCTCCATTTTTCGCAACCGCAGTTCCGCTAATTATTTACGCTATTATCGCATTTATTTTAGTAAAAAGCACACCTAAATAAAACAAAAAGAAGATTATGATTAACGATTTAATGAACAAGATTATTCAAAAACGTCTGCCTCAAATAGAGAATTATATGAAAAATCCTATTGAGGTGCAAGATAATATTTTAAAGACAATTATTAAATCAGCACAAGAAACTGTATGGGGAAGATTTTATGATTACAAAAACATAAAATCTTGGACTGATTTCAACAATAAAGTCCCTATAAATACATACGAAAATCTTCAACCTTTCTTTGAAAGAGTTAGAGCAGGAGAATATAATGTTTTATGGCCAACAGAAATCAGGCGTTTCTCAAAATCTTCTGGCACAACCTCTGCTAAATCAAAATTTATCCCTGTTAGCGAAGAATGTTTAAACGAATGCCATTACAAAGCAGGCAAGGATATGCTTGCAATTTATTGTAATAATTACAAAAACAACAACAATATCTTTGGCGGAATGAATCTTGCCTTAGGTGGTTCAAAGCATGAAAACGAACTAAGCAACGATATTTTTTGCGGAGATGTGTCTGCAATACTTATTGATAACCTTCCATTTTGGGCAGAGCTATATCGAGTTCCTAAAAAAGAGATTGCACTTATGCCTGAATGGGAAGAAAAACTTAATCGAATGGTTGATTCGATTATAGATGCAAATATAGTGAGTTTATCAGGGGTTCCTTCTTGGATGATGGTACTTTTGAAAAAGGTTATAGAAAAAACAAATAAGAATATAGAGGAATTATGGCCTAATCTTGAAGTGTACTTCCACGGAGGAGTAAGTTTTTCTCCTTACAGAAGTCAATTTGAATCTATTTTGCCTAAAAAGACAAGGTATATGGAGACTTACAATGCCTCAGAAGGCTTTTTCGGATTACAAGACGACCCAAATAAAGATTCAATGTTACTTTTATTGGATTACGGCATTTATTACGAATTCTTACCTATTGAACAACTCAATTCAAACAATCCAAAAGTTGTAAATCTCGCTGATGTGGAAATCGGAAAGAATTATGCAATCATCATAAGTACTAATGCAGGACTTTGGAGATATATGATTGGCGACACAATCTCTTTTACCGAAAAATACCCTTATAGATTTAAAATTACAGGAAGAACAAAAAATTTCATAAATGCTTGTGGAGAGGAATTGATTGTAGATAATGCGATAAAGGCTTTTGAAAAAGTTTGTCCTATCACCAACTCTATGATTAGTGAATATACAGCCGCACCTTTATTTATCAAGGAAACAAATGAGACAACACACCAATGGATTATGGAGTTTGAAAAAGAACCTGAGGATTTTTCACTTTTCTGTGATTTATTTGACAAAGCCTTACAAGAAACAAACTCTGACTATGAAGCAAAGCGATATAAAGATTTTGTTTTAAAGAAACCGCAAATTATTAAAGTACCTCAGGGAACTTTTTATCAATGGTTGAAATCAAAAGGAAAGTTAGGTGGACAACATAAAGTACCACGTTTATCTAATGAAAGGACTTTTATTGAAGAAATATTAAAACAAATACAATAGAAATGAGCATAGAAGAAATAGAAAAAGAAATAATTGAAGAATTTGCAAACTTTGAGGATTGGATGGACAAGTATAGTTATATAATTGAAATAGGTAATTCTTGTCCAATCATAGAAGAAAAAGAGAAAACAGAGAATAATCTTATCAAAGGTTGTCAATCGAGAGTTTGGGTAAGTGCTAAATTAGACGAAAATGGGCTTATGCAAATTACCGCAGATAGTGATGCGGTGATAACAAAGGGTATAATCACTCTTCTTTTAAGAGTATTTAATAATCAAAAGCCTCAGGACGTTTATTCAGCAGAATTAAAATTTGTTGATGAGATTGGATTAAAATCACACCTTTCTCCTACTCGTTCAAATGGTCTTTTGAGTATGATAAAACAAATAAAACTTTACGCTTTGGCTTTTAGTGTAAAACAAAATCAATAATTATGGATAAGAATACAGAGAAAAAGATATTAAAAGACAGAATAATTCAACGTTTAAAAACAATTCACGATCCAGAAATACCATTAAATATTTACGAACTTGGTTTAATCTATGAAATAGACATCGATGATAATAGCGATGTTTTGATTGTAATGACTCTAACCGCACCTAATTGTCCTGTCGCAGAGAGTTTACCTTTGGAAGTTGAAGAAGCTGTGAAGCAAACCGAAGGAGTAAATAACGTTCAAGTACAAATAACCTTTGAACCTGCTTGGTCAATGGATAAATTAAGCGATGAAGCAAAACTCGAACTTGGATTCTTATAATAAACCTATAATAAAATTATTTAAAGACCCTATAAGTCTTATAAGTATTATTGTTATAGTAATGTTTTTGTTTCTTTCTATCGGAGCATACTTTATTTGTCCCGACTCAACTCCTTATGCAAATGAGCAACACTTAGAGATCGCCGTAAAAAAGCCTGGTTTTAGTGTAAAATTTCTTTGTTTTAAAAATTTAAATCAAAGAAAAAATAATTTTTTTCAAAGACTTTTTTACGGCCAACCCTCAGAATATATTTCAACTCCAATTTACAGAGATTGGAAAGAAAATAACAAACACTTTGTTGAAACATACACAGGCGATAGTCCTAACAATGGTGAAATAATTTGCATAAATCCTGATTCAGATTACAAAATAGAGAAACGCACTTACTATTTAGGTACAGATAGATATGGACGTTGTTTATTATCTCAATTGATTGTTGGAACAAGAGTTTCAATCGCAGTAGGGCTTATTTCACTTATCATTTCCTTATTCATAGGCATTACACTCGGAGCCTTAGCAGGATATTTCGGAGGTTGGATTGATAATATAATTATGTGGTTAATCAATGTAGTGTGGTCAATTCCCACAGTACTTTTAGTAGTTGCAATAACATTTGCATTAGGCAAAGGATTTTGGCAAGTTTTTATTGCAATAGGTCTTACAATGTGGGTAGATATAGCAAGAATGGTGAGAGGGCAAGTAAAGAGTATAAAAGAAAAAGAATTTGTTACAGCAGCAAAAGCCTTAGGATTCAGCAACGCAAGAATAATTTCAAAACACATACTTCCGAACATAATAGGTCCAATCACTGTTATATCAGCATCAAACTTTGCAAGTGCAATTTTACAAGAAGCAGGATTAAGTTTTCTTGGCTTAGGAGTTCAGCCACCTATGCCTTCATGGGGTAGCATCATTAAAGAAAATTATGGATACATAATATTAGATGCAGCATATATGGCAATAGCACCAGGAATTGCAATAATGCTTTTAGTACTAAGTTTTTTTGCCCTTGGAAGTGGCATTAGAAAAGTAATAGATGTAAGAAATTAAAAAAAAATAAAAATATTAAAATAAAAGAAACATTTTATCGTTTTTGTTTCATTAAATAAAAATTTAATTAGGGAAAAAATAAAAATTAAAAATGACAAAAAAGAAGTTTTCAATTATTAAAACTGCATTTGTAATCAGCATTTTATTACTGACACAAAGCACTTACGGGCAAGAACCTGAAAAACCCGCAACATTAGAGTTGGATTTAGCCACTGCACTCACTATTGCACACGACAATAATCCGACCATAAAAATTGCAGAACTTGAAATAGAAAGAGTAGATTATAGCAAAAGAGAAGCATTAGGCAACCTACTTCCTTCACTTTCAGCATCAGGACAATACACCAATAACATAATGAAATCAGTTATGTTTATGCCTGAGAGTTTCTCTGCAATGATGGGCGGACAAAAATATATGGAAATAGGATACAAAAACTCCTACACAGCAACCGTATCAGCCGCACTTCCATTAGTAAACTTTTCTCTTTGGGAACAAATAAAGGGCAAACAAAACGAAATAGACCTAATAATAGAAAAGTCAAGAGCGTCAAAATTAGATATGACAAAGCAAGTAAAAGACGCATACTTTGCGGTATTGTTAGCAAAAAACAGTTTAAACGTATTAGAACGTAGCATAAACAATGCAAAGGAAACACTAAAAACAACAAAAGCCTCATACGAACAAGGAGTTGTTTCAGAATACGACTACATTAGAGCACAAGTCCAAGTAAACAATCTTAACCCTACTTATATTTCTGCAAAAAACGGCTTAGATTTAGCAATATTACAACTAAAGATGATACTATCTCTTCCGACAGAACAAGAAATAGTTTTAAAAGAAAACTTAGAAGACTTTTCTGAAAAAGTAACTGAAATAAATCTAAGCGAAAACACAGCAGAAAACAACTCTGATTTAAGACAAATAGATTTGAATATAGTAAGTTTACAAAACTCTTTAAGATTAGTAAACTCTCAACACCTACCTTCCTTATCAGCTTTTGGACAATATTCATACCTTACACAAGCCGAAGACTATAATTTTGCAGATTACAATTGGGTTGGAAGCGCCGCAATAGGATTACAATTAAACATTCCTATTTTTAATGGACGTACAGTTGTAAATAAAGCGAAACAAATCAAAATTTCCCTACAAGAATTACAATTACAAAAAGAATACCTAAAAGAAGGTATCGATTTGCAAATACAAGCCGCTATCAACAATATGAAAGCAGCAAAAGAACAATTAGAAGCAAACAAAGATGCCATTAAACAAGCAGAACGTGGATACGAAATAGCAAAAGTACGTTACCAAACAGGAGCAGGAACTATTTTAGAGCTTAATGACAGTGAATTATCAATGACACAAGCAAACCTAACCTATCAACAATCATTGTACGACTATCTTATAGCACAAACCAATTTAGAAAAAGTATTAGGAAAAGAATAAATAATAATAAAAAAACATAAAAACAGACGAAAACAATGAAAAAGGCAATTTATTTTCTAAGTTTACTATCGTTAATTGCGGTAGGTTGTTCAAAAAAAGAAGTAAAAGAAGAAGCTAAGAAAACAACAGACGTATTCAAAGTAAAAATAGAACAAGCACAAAGCAAAGAAATAGACAGAATATATGAGTTTTCTACCACAGTAGATGCAGCAGTAAAGAACTATATTGCCTCAGCAGGTGGAACAAGAATAGAAAAAATATTTGTAGAAGTTGGAGACGTTGTCAAAAAAGGTCAGCAATTGGTAAAAATGGAAAGCACACAACTTGCAACCTCACTTGCACAATTAGACAACCTTAAAATAGAATTAGAAAGAGTAAAAGCACTCTATCAATCAGGTGGAGTAAGCAAGCAACAACTTGATCAATTGCAAACACAATACGACGTAGCAAAAAAGAGTGCAGACAACTTAAAAGACAACATATATCTAACCTCTCCTATTAACGGAATAGTTACAGCAAGAAACTTTGACAACGGAGATGTTGCAGCAGGACAACCAATTCTTCAAGTAATGCAAATCAATCCTGTAAAACTAAAAATCAATATTCCAGAAAGTTTCTACAACAACGTTAAGAAAGGAATGCAAGTAACAGCAAAAACAGAAATTTTTGGAGAAGAAGAATTCTCAGGAACAGTATCTTTAATCTATCCTACAATAGATCCACTTACAAGAACTTTCACTTGCGAGGTAAAAGTAAACAATGCGAACTCTAAACTAAAACCAGGAATGTTTGGACGAGTAGAATTAAATCTTGGAAAAGCAGCAACAATAATGGTTTCAGACAAAGCAGTCGTTAAACAATCAGGTTCAAACGACAAATACATATTTGTAGAAAACAATGGAGTAGTTGAATACCGTAAAGTACAATTAGGAAGAAGAATAGAAGATAAAATAGAAGTAATTTCAGGTATAACAGACGGAGAAAACGTAGTAATCACAGGACAATCCAAACTAATGGACGGAACAAAAGTAGAGGTTATAAAATAAAGACACACACAAAAACAGATAAAACAATATGAAAATATACGAAACCTCGGTCAAAAGACCAATAACCACCTCACTGATATTTATAGCCATAATAATATTAGGGCTATTCTCACTAAGTAAACTTTCCATTGACCAAATGCCTGAAATAGAAATGAACCAGGCCTTTGTCATTGTTTCATACCCAGGAGCAAGTGCAGAAGACGTTGAAAACAACGTAACAAAAATTATGGAAAGTGCATTAAGCACTGTCAGTGATTTAAAAGAATTAACATCAACCTCAAAAGAAAACACAGCAATCATAGGATGTGAATTTAATTGGGGAATAGATATAGATGACGCAGTGAATGATATGCGAGACAAAATAGAGATGGTAAAACAAGCCTTACCAGATGGCTGTACCAACCCTATGATATTAAAGATTTCAACCGACATGATGCCGATTGCAATCTTGTCTGCAACATCAAAAGAAAGCACTGCCGCACTTTATAAGATATTAGATGATGCTGTTGCAAACCCTTTGAACCGTATAAACGGAGTTGGGTCAGTATCAATCTCAGGAGCACCACAAAGAGAGATTGTAATAAACTGCGATCCTAATAAATTAGAAGCCTACAATCTAACAATAGAACAAATAGGCTCCTCAGTTGCAACAGAAAACGTTAATACTCCGGGCGGAAGCATTGACGTAGGCTCAGAAACCTATTCATTACGTATAGAAGGGGAAATAAAAGAAAGTGAACTCTTAAACAACGTAGTAGTAGCCAACTATGGAGGAAAACCTATCTTCCTTAGAGACGTAGCATACGTAAGCGATAGCATACAAGAAAAAGCACAAGAAAGTTTTGTTAATGGAGTAAAAGGAGCAACAATTGTAATCCAAAAACAAACAGGAGCAAACTCAGTGGAAGTAATGGAAAAAATCAGAGCAGAACTTCCAAAAATCCAAAAGAACCTTCCAAAAGACATTCACCTTGAAGAAGTAATGAACACAACCGACAATATAGAAAACTCAATAAGTTCATTAGTAGAAACATTCGTTCTTGCATGTCTATTTGTCGTTATAGTAGTACTTTTCTTCCTTGGAGAATGGAGAGCAACCATTATTATTATGGTAACAATCCCTGTTGCCCTTATTGCATCGTTTATTTACCTACTAATAACAGGCAACACAATCAACATTATCTCAATGTCAGCTCTGTCAATTGCCTTAGGTATGGTGGTCGATGACGCAATCGTTGTCTTAGAAAACGTAACCACACACATAGAACGAGGAAGTAAACCAAAAGAAGCAGCAATTTACGGAACAAACGAAGTAGCCGTTGCCGTAATAGCAACAACCCTTACCCTACTTGCAGTATTCTTCCCATTCACTATGATGGGTGGAATGGCAGGAATTATGTTTAAGCAATTAGGTTGGATGATTTGTATTATCATGATAGTATCTACTGCCTCAGCCCTTACACTTACTCCGATGATGTGTTCAATAATGCTAAAAAGAGAAAAAGACAAAAAACACAACAAAGCATTTAAAACAATATACACTCCAATCAAAAAAGGCTTAGACAAACTTGACGTATTATACGAAAGACTTCTAACTTGGGCAGTAAGACACAAACTAATTACATTCTTAATTGCTTGCGGAATATTTGTCATTACATTAGTTATGGCAAGCAGATTAGGTTCTGAATTCATACCAGCTTCGGACAATGGACAAATAACAGGAAATATAGAACTACCAGCAGGAGCCAATGTTGAAAGAGCAAAAGAAATTGCACAACGATTAGAAAAAGCAATAGCAGAAAAAGTTCCTGAAAAGAAATCATTCACCTACACAGTCGGCACACCATCGGACGATGACAACAACTCTTTCGCAATGATGAATGCCTCAGGAAGTAACTACATATCATTCCGTCTAAGACTTAAAGACTTAGAAGAAAGAGAACGCGATATGTTCTCAATAGCCGAAGAATTAAGAAAAGAAATTGGCTCATATACCGAAGTAGATAAGTTTTCTGTATCAGCAGGAGGCGGTGGCGGAATGACATCTGGAAGTACTGTTGATGTTGAAATATTTGGTTATGACTTCAATGTAACAGAAAAAATTGCCGACTCATTAAAAAGTTCTATGGAACGTATGCAAGGATTCAAGGATGTAAGAATCGATAGAGAAGACTACAAGCCACAATTCCAAATAGAATTTGATAGAGAAAAATTAGCCTTAAACGGATTAAACGTAGCAACAGCTTCATCATTTGTTCGTAACAGAATGAACGGTATGACAGCCTCAATCTTCCGTGAAGATGGAGAAGAATACAAAATAAAGATAAGAAACGATCGCGCACACCGTCAATCAATCGAAGACATTGAAAACATCTTAATCTACAACTCACAAGGCAAAGCCATAAGACTATCAGAAGTAGCAGAAGTAGTAGAACGTCAAGCTCCACCTTCAATAAAACGTCAAGACAGAGAAAGAGTAGTAAAAGTAACAGCAACACTTTACGGAACAACCCTTGACGTTGCAGTTGCCAACATTCAAAATCAACTTGACCAAATGGACATTCCTGTTGAAATAGGAACAAAAATAGGAGGATCATTTGAAGACCAACAAGAATCCTTTGGCGATATGGGAATGCTACTTATACTAATCCTTGTATTAGTTTACATAGTAATGGCAGCACAATTTGAATCACTACGCTATCCATTCATTATAATGTTCTCAGTTCCGTTTGCCTTTGTAGGATTGATACTTTCACTCTTTATGACCGGCGAAACACTTAACCTAATGAGCCTTATCGGAGGAGTAATGCTTGTGGGAATTGTAGTAAAGAACGGAATCGTGCTTGTGGACTACATAAACCTAAATAGAGAAAGAGGAATGGGAATCAGTCAAGCCGTAATCTTAGGAGGAAAATCGAGATTACGTCCCGTACTTATGACTTCCGCAACCACAATCCTTGGTATGGTTCCAATGGCAATGGGAATTGGAGAAGGAAGCGAGCTTTGGCAACCAATGGGTATTGCAATCGTAGGAGGATTGACCGTTTCCACACTCGTAACCCTTGTAATCATTCCAACAGTCTATTGTTGGTTTGCATCAAGAGAAGTAAAATCATACAGAAAGAAACACTCATTACATTTAAGTCGTAGAACCGTAAAAGAATAAGAAGATGAAAGCAGCATTTATAGCATATAACCAAGCCCACGTGCAAGACATAGAAGACATACTTCATCAATTATCAATCAGAGGCTACACACGTTGGCAAGACATACAAGGAAGAGGCACAAAAACGGGAGAACCACACTTAGGTTCTCACGCTTGGCCAGCAAAAAATATGGCAACACTTTGCATAGTTGAAGACAACATTGCCCCTATCCTTAAAAAAAGAATACAAGCCTTAGACAACTCAGCACCCGAACAAGGACTGAGGATATTCTTTTGGGAAGCAATAGACGTATAACAAAGAAAAAAACAATTAAAAACAAAAAAATCATATCCTATTTTTGCAGGATATGATTTTTTTTATCTTTAAACTTAAACATCATGAAGAGAATAATCTTTTTAGCATTTTTATCATTAGTTATGATAAGCACAAATGCCTTTTCGCAAGACACAATCGTAGTAAAAGAAACAAAAGAATGTAGCAAAGGCATAAAAACAGCAGAAGATGCCATGATAGTACAATTTTTGATTGAGCACAAAAACTATTTCAACGACTTCGATTTAGATGTACTTAAAGCCGATTTAGAAAGTCTTTCAATGGAAGAGCTAAAACTCTTTATGAAGACAGACTTTGTTAATCCAAACGTAAATTTTGCCGTTTCAATTCTCACAAATGTTTTAGGCGTTGATAGATTTGTTATAGGACAAACAAACATCGGATTATTAAAACTGCTAACCGCAGGAGGAATTGGAATATGGGCAATAATAGATTGGTTTCAAATAAAAGAATTAACGCAACAATACAACTTCCATAAAGCGTTAGAAATCATAGAAATAATAAAAAGCTAAGTCTATGCATGAGCCTCAGGATTTCCTACGCTGAAATAAGATATTAAAACCACTATCAATTATGCTATAAAAAGCTTGAAATATAATCTATTTTATTTGTTTCTGTAAATGCAGTGAAATTATGGACATTAAAACAACTTATTTTATTTCTTATTCATAATTTTGTTGTATCTTTGCAACCATAACAATTATATAGTATGTAATATGAAATCTATCATTCAAATAACAAAAATAAAAGCGGTGATTCTCTACATCATAAAGAATTTTCCCGAAGGGATAGATTACATTAAATTATTTAAAATTCTGTATTTTGCTCAACAAGACCACTTAGTAAAATATGGTAAAGTTTTAGTAGATGAATCATTCAAAGCAGTAAAACATGGACCCGTTCCAACTTACACATACAAAGCATTACAAATAGCTGAAGGTAAACCCTTAGAGGGTGATTTTAGCGAGTTTTTATTTGGAATTAAAGTAAAAAACAAAAAGGTATATACATCAATGTTGCCTGACATGGATTACATTTCAGAAGCAAACAGAAAATGTTTAGATGAGGCTATTGCTAAATACAAAGATGCAGACCCTTATGATTTGTCTGACATTTCACATGACTCTGCTTGGGAAGAAGCAAATGCACGTATTCAAGACGATCCTCAAAAAAACTTTATTACAATCATTGATATAGCTCGTGCAGGTAAAGCATCTGAACCTATGGTAGATTATATCCGTGAAAAGCAATTTATAAAAAATGCTTTATCCTCTTAATCATGGATGATAAAACAGGAACTTTAAGCAAATTACAATCAATAAATTCTGATAAAGAAAAAGTAAACATGTCTTCATTAAAAGTTGGAGATATTATTTATGTTCCATTAGATGAAGAAGACGGCTTAACTCTAAAAGAAGGTTATAAAAGCAGACGAAAATATATTGTTATTATCGGATTTACTCCAGAAGGAATTGCTGTCGGAGCCTTATTAATTAATTCAAATATTGACTTATCAAAACGTTCTAAAGAATTTCTTAACTGCCAATACCCTTTACAAGTTCGTAATTATCGCGAGATTTTAGATTACGATAGCTGGTTAGATTGTTCAGATATTTTTGAAATTCCAAAACTCAAAATAAGTGATAAAAATGGCAAAATGAAAGGTTGTCTTACAAATGAAGACAAAGAAAGAGTTTTGGATTTTCTAAAAGATAGCGAGGTATTTGATAATGCTACTAAGAGACGCTACGGCATTATTAAATAATTGCACACAAAATTATTTTTTAATAAAGAAGATAAAAGATTGTTTTACAAAAATACCAAGAAGTTTTTCAGTTTTAACAAACATACAATCACTTAAATTCAAGCAAAAAAGGCGAAAGAAATAAATTCTCTCACCTTTTTAATATTATGAAAATCATTATTATTCTATAACTATCTTTTTGCTTTCGCTAAATCTTACTTGATAGGCTTTTATCACATAACTACCAGCAGGTTGCGTGCTTAAAGTGAAGTTATATTCATTAGTTGAGAAGACTTTTTGTCCTAATTGATTGTAAACTTCAATATGTAGGTCAGAAATGTCGCTTTTAACACTAATATGTCTATTGTTGTTTGAAATATTGATTTGATTGTTTGTGTTTCTTTCTATTTTTTGTTGTTTTTTAACTAATAGTTGGAATCTATCAGCATTTTCTCCTGCTATAATTCTTGTGTTATACTCTACACCACCGTTCATTTTCACTTCATAACCATTGTCAATCAAATAAACATTCACGCCTTCTGGGATATTATCAATAGAAAGAGTTACTTCTTTTGTTTCATAGTTTCTAATATTAAGCGTAGCAGTATAAGGATATTCTTTTACTTCTTCTTTTACTAAGGCAACTCCATCAGTTACAAAATAAGGCTCAGTGATTTCCAAAGGAGAGAATAGTTTGTTTGCATCAAAAAGATCATCGCCTTGTTTTGCTTTTGGATTTTGAGCAAAACGTAGCTTACTTACATTTTCACCTTCTGCAAGATTTAAAGTGATGTAATCTTTTGCTTCAATAGCTTTTGATTTTGCAGGTTCATATATATAGTATTTTGAGAAAGATACACTATGAGTGTCAGGATTTTCAAAATTCACAAAGAAACCTTCTGTCATATTGATTTCACCTTCTGAAACCGGTGTCCAAACAGAGCCATTGAAACGATAAACTACACCACCTTTTATATCATCGTGTTCACTTAGGAATTTTGCTACATCAAGTTTGAAAGTATAAGGGTTAGATAATGCAAACCAATTACCACTGTCTGCATTGGTTGTAAGATTTTTTGTTACATTTACTGCACCGTTGTTTATTTTGTAAGCAGGCAATTGTGTGAAATCATAAACCTCTGCTCCGTCTCCGTAGGTTGTGAAAACGGTTGGCTCTGCTGCAAAGCTCCATGCAAAGAATCCTTCACCACTTCCTACTGAATCTTCAATAGTTGCAAAATCTTCTGCCCAATTTCCTGTTGTGTAATCAAAGAGTGAAATAGCAATATCTTTTGAACCAGGTTTTATGGCTTTTATCTTATAACCTGCAAAAGGAGCTCCAATAAAAGACCATTTATCATTTGCTAATGTTGGTGTTTCTATTTCAATAATTCCACCAACATTTGTTGCTGTTTTGTTAATCAATTGTCCGTTTTGAGTTATTCTTAAAACGCCTTCATTTATTACTCCCCTTTTATTATCTTCTGTTATTTCAAAAGCATTTGTTAATGTTTTAATTTCTCCTTCATTTATCTTATGATAAATCTTTTGCCAAGTAGCATTGCCCCAATCAGATGTATAACCACTTGCATCAAAAGGAACTGTAAGTGTCTTATTAGAAGGAGTATAAGAAAAAACAGAACTACCAAGCGAAGGAGCAGTTTCTGCAAGACAAGTAACAGAAGTTAACCTATGGCAATAATAGAACGCATTATTTCCAATAGAAGTAACGCTATTAGGAATATTAACAGATGTTAAACTACTGCAATCTTCAAACGCATAACTTCCAATAGAAGTAACACTATTAGGAATAGTAACAGATGTTAAACTACTGCAAAGTTCGAACGCATCATTTCCAATAGAAGTAACACTATAATTTACTCCATTGTATATTACTCTTGCAGGAATTTCAACATCAGTTGCAGAAGCATCGCAATTGCTTACTTTCATTGTACGTTCCCCCTCGCTTATTATCGCAAAGGTTAAAGGAAAATAAGTTAAACCATTTCCTAAATTTACATCAATACATTCAACACTTGCCCAAGTAGTAGCACTTTCCCAAGAAGAATAATTACTGCCACAAGGAATATTTAAAACTTTTGTTGA
>CALEFF010000039.1 GCA_937876865.1 uncultured Bacteroidales bacterium
TTCTTTCTTAGGATTTGGGGCGTTTTCTGTACAAGAAAAAGCAGAAAGAATGGCAAAAAACCCTCGTACAGGTGAAATGGTAAAAGTTCCTGCAAAAAAAGTTGTAAAATTCAAAGCAGGATCTGAATTATCAGCAAATTTATAATCCTGTAAGCATAAAATTATAGATTAAAAGAAAGGACTACCAAGTTTTAGTAGTCCTTTCTTTATGTTAAACAATGTATTCAGTAGGTTTAACAAGCGGAATAGGTTGTGGAAAGACCCTTATCTCCAATGTATTCAATACATTTGGAGTACCGGTATTTAATTCCGACAAACAAGCCAAAGAACTCTATAAAGAAAAAGAGTTTTTAGACCAAGTAGTCCACATTTTTGGAAATACAATTATAGAAAAAGGAGAGTTTTGTCCACAAAAATTAGCCGATATTGTCTTTAACGACAACCAAGCTCTTGAAAAATTAAACTCTCTCATTCACCCCAAAGTATTAGAAAAATACAAACTTTGGCAAAGCAAACAAACATTTCCTTACACCATATTAGAATCTGCCATAATCTTTGAAATAGGTTGGCAAAAACACTTTGACAAAATCATAAACATAGAAACACCAATAGAAATCGCAATAGAAAGAGTAAAACTTCGCGATAATATTTCCCAAGACCAAGTTTTGCAACGCATAAACAATCAAATGCCTTGGCAAACCAAGAAAAAACTATCGGATTACAACATTTATCACGACAATAACACAATGCTATTACCACAAATAATAGCAATACATGAAAATATATTAGAACAAATAAAACACAACACACAATGAAAAAAACAATTTTTGTAATTACTGCACTCATTATGAGTTTTAGTGCTTTTTCACAAATAAGCACAGAAGAAAATCCTTACTCATTTAAAGTAGAAGGATTCAATTACCAAGAAATAACAACGCTACAAGTTGAAAAACCAGACCTTCAACAAGTTTTAGAAGAAGACATAGAAAATGATAAGCAAAATAAAATGATGCGATTCGGCGTAATAATGCCAATTTACAAAGACTTCTTTGAATTAGCCGATAAAACACAAACAGCAGAAGGTATTGTGTGGACTTTAAGCGTAGAGTCAAAAGACGCAGAAGCCTTAATATTTTACTCGGACAACTTTCAACTACCACGCACAGGTAAATTCTTTGTCTATAACCCAGAAAGAACAAAAGTATTAGGAGCATTCACCCACAGAAACAATAACGAAATTCACACCTTTGCAACAGAATACATAGAAGGTGACAAAATAATACTTGAATACTATCAACCAAATACAGAACTTGAACAAGCACAAATAGAACTTACAGAAATAGGATACGCATATCGTGGAATTACAAAACTATCAAGTGAATATCGTTCATCAGGAGATTGTAATGTGAACGTAAATTGCTCAGAAGGTGATAATTATCGCCAACAACAAAGAGGCGTTTGCAGAATCCAAGTAAGAATGAGCAGTCAATATATCGGTTGGTGTACAGGTACTTTGGTAAATAACACAAATTACGATTTAAAACCATATCTTTTAACAGCCGCACACTGCATTGAAGATGTAGTATCAAGTTCTTATTACAGTCAATTTGTATTTTATTTCAGATATGAAAACTCTGGCTGTTCAGTAACGGCAAGTGAGCCAAGTCGATCACGTTCTGTAACAGGCACAAGCGTAAAAGCATACGATAATACCTATGGTTCAAACGGAAGCGACTTTGCTTTAATGCTTTTAAGCGATGAAATACCACAATCATACTCTCCATATTGGTGCGGATGGGACAAAAGAAACACAGCAGTCAATAATGGAGTTGGAATACATCACCCAAGCGGAGATGTAAAGAAGATTTCAACATTCAATACCAGCCTACAAAATTCTTCATACGGCTCTTCTTCGGCAACACACTGGTATGTAGAATGGGCAGAGACCGAAAACGGTTGGGGAATTATGGAAGGCGGATCTTCTGGCTCAGCATTATTCAACACAGACGGCAGAATAATTGGTACACTTACAGGAGGAGCCTCAGGATGTGATGTTCCAGCAAGTTATAAGTATGATGTATATGGAAAAATGTCTTGGCACTGGTTTTCAAACGGCAATACAAATTCAAGAAAGTTAGATCATTGGTTAGATCCTAATGAAACGGGTGTAAACTACATTGATGGAATGGATTATACCTCAGCACTAACAAATCCAAATGCACAAAATATTTCACTACAAACATATCCTAACCCAACAAAAGACGAAATCAACATAACACTTGACCAAACTACTATCATAAATCAAATAGATATTTTTGATCAAGCAGGAAGAAAAATAGAAACATATAGCATTTCAAGCCCAACATATTCACTTAGCCTTAAACATTTGCAAAAAGGAGTTTACACACTTAAAATCACAACCGACAAAACAACATTTACACAACAAATAATATTAAACTAAATAAAAATATTATGCAAATAAAGAAGGTATATTTAGTTTTGTTCGTGCTTTTCTCAGTTTTAATCTCCTCATGTGCAACATCGAGTAGAGGAGCGAAAATGAAAAAAACAAGAAAAAGGAAATGTAATTGTCCTACATTCTCATATCAATCGCCAAAACAAGAAACTACATATTATGTATAAAGAAATAACACACTTTAAGGGGCTCAATACACTACGATTTATTGCAGCCTCTTTGGTGGTTCTTCATCATAGTGCAACAATTGGACGAAAATATGAATTGTTTAATATAGAAAATTTTTCTTTGTTTAGAAACGGAGCAAACGCAGTTAGTTTCTTCTTTGTATTAAGCGGATTTCTAATAACATATCTTCTGCTAAAAGAAAAAAATCAAACAAAAACAATTAGTATAAAATCGTTTTATTTAAGGAGAGTAAAGAGAATTTGGCCTCTTTACTTTCTTTTGATTTTTATAGGCACTATTTTCCTACCATTTTTCTTCTCCTTGTTCAACATAGACTATCAAATGCCTTACACACTCTCTCAAACATGGTATTATTTCCTTTTCTTCTTTCCAATACTCGTTCTTTTTAATTACGGAAACCACTTTTTAGAACCCTTATGGTCAATAGGAGTAGAAGAAGTCTTCTATTTAATTTGGGCACCCTTGTTTAAATTTATCAAAAAAAGCCTTATACCAATCTTATTTATTATAGCAATAAAACTAAGCCTATCAATCTATATACAAATTCAAGGCATAGATACTTCAACTAACCTTTTTGCATTTCTAATTCATAATTATAGCTTTGAAACAATGGCAATAGGAGCCTTAGGAGCTTATCTTTTATTTACTACCCCCCCTATAAATCATTGGAAACGAGTATATTATTTGCTAAACCTATAAAATATATTCTATATTTTATAGTAATAATTTATCTTTGCTTTAATATAAATATTGATAATTGCATTTGGAATTTTGTTTTCAAAACGCCCGTACTTTCACCTTTGATAATCTCTTCATTATATCTTTATATAATAATTTCATATACCCTTTCATTCAAAGAAAAGAAAGAAAACAAAGCCCTATTCCTTTTAGGCGAAATATCATACGGCATTTATATGTATCACATGGGCGTAATGTTTTTCGTAGTCCTTATATTCTCCAAACTAAAAGCCTTTATTCCAAATACTTTGTTAATAATAACCTTTCTAATAGTAGTCTTTTTACTTACGATTGTAATATCCTCTTTATCAAAACGTTACTTTGAGAATTTTTTTCTTAAGAAAAAAAGAAAAAAAGTAAAGAAAAAATTAAAAAAAGTAAAGAAAAATTTTCTTAAATTTGCAACACTTAAAAATTAGGTGATTAATAACTAAAAAAACTATGAAAGATACATGGAGATAGATTTAAAATATTAAATCTAAACCAAAGAAATAATTTCCTTAAATTAAGAATTACTATTAGATGCTTTTAATAAAATGAAACGAATAAAGATTTTCATTAGTAGTGTTCAAAGTGAATTTGCGCAAGAGCGTGCAATGCTTTGTAATTACATACGAACAGATGTGTTGTTGGGTAAATTTTTTGAACCATTTATTTTTGAAGAAGTGCCAGCTAATGAATTATCTGCTTCAAGTGTTTATTTAAGAGAAGTGGAACAATGCGATATTTATTTAGGTTTATTAGGTAATCTTTATGGATATGAAGATAAAGAGGGGATTTCGCCAACAGAAAGAGAGTATGACTTAGCATCTTCTTTACATAAAAGTCGTTTAATTTATATAAAGAGTGTAGAAGAGGAGCAAAGGCATAAAAAAGAAATAGCATTTATACAAAAGGTTGAACAAGATATTGTAAGAAAAACTTTTGTTGATATAGATGGATTACGAACCTCTGTTTATGCTTCCTTAATTCGTTACTTAGAAGAAAAAGATTATATTCGTTGGCGTCCATTTGATGCTTCTAATGACAACGGTGCAACATTAGATGATTTAGATGAGGAGAAAATAAAGAATTTTATTTATATGGCACGTTCAAAACGTAATTTCCCTCTTCCTATTGAAACACCCCTAATCACATTGCTTGCTCATCTTGATTTAATTGATGAAAAAGGAAGATTATCTAATGCCGCTATTCTTTTGTTTGGTAAAAAGCCACAAAAATATTTTATAACCTCGGAAGTAAAGTGTGTGCAATTTTATGGAAATGTTGTAGAAAAACCAATGCCTGCTTATCAAATTTATAGAGGAGATGTTTTTGAACTTATAGATCAAGCAACAAGTTTTGTAATGAGTAGAATTGATAATTGGGTTGGTACACGTAGTGAAGGGGAAAAAGCAGATATTCCAACAAAATATGAACTGCCTATTGATGCAGTAAAGGAAGCAATTGTAAATGCAGTTTGTCATAGAGATTATACAAGTAATGCAAGTGTGCAAGTAATGTTGTTTCGCAATAGATTAGAAATTTGGAATCCTGGAACATTGCCTTTTGGATTGACTATAAATAAATTGTATGGTCCACATAAGTCTTTACCAACTAATCCTTTACTTGCAGATCCAATGTATTGGAATGGATATATCGAAAAAGTGGGAACGGGAACAGAGGATATTATTTCAAAATGCAAGGACTATGGATTGAAAACACCAGAGTTTCATCAAGAAGAAGATTTTAGAGTTGTAATTTGGCGAACCAATGAAAACGAAAGTGATCCAAAACGATCCAAAGCCGATCCAAAGCCGATCCAAAGCAATTTGACCGATGAAGAAAAATTATTGGAACTTATCAATAACAAACCTTCAATTTCAAGAGCAGAACTCTCTAAACAACTAAAAATTAGTGAACGTCAGGTTAGAAAAATTATTGATAAGTTACGAGAAAATGGAATTTTGATAAGAGAAGGTGGAAATTCTGGAAAATGGATTATAAGTAAAAACAAGTGATTTTTGTTTAAATCTTTTCTTAGTTTTTGTAAAATCAAAGAAAAGGTTTATTTTTGTAGTTTAAATAATTATTAACTAAAAGCGAATCAAGATGAAAAGAATTACAACGTTATTTTTATTAGCGTTATTTGCTTTTTCACCATTGGTAAAAGCAGATGAAGGAATGTGGCTGTTGATGTCGATTGACAAACAGACATATAAAGAAATGAAAAAGAAGGGTTTGAAACTTACTTCTAAACAAATCTATGACATTAACAATGCTTCTTTAAAAGATGCCATTATTCAATTTGGTAGAGGCTGTACAGGAGAAATCGTTTCCGACCAAGGATTGATTTTAACCAATCATCACTGTGGTTATCCTCAAATTCAACAACATTCAACCGTAGAACACGACTATCTTTCTAATGGATTTTGGGCATATAATCAAAGTGAAGAATTGCCAAATCCGGGATTGACAGCTAAATTCTTTATAAGAATGGAAGATGTTACAGAAAGAGTATTGAAAGGTGTAACAAATACAATGTCAGAAAATGAAAGAGCAAAAATAGTTCGTGCAAACTCAAAGAAAATTAAAGAAGAAGTAGAAAAAGGCACAACTTACACAGCGGAAGTTTCTACAATG
This sequence comes from uncultured Bacteroidales bacterium, assembly GCA_937876865.1. Lineage (GTDB taxonomy): Bacteria > Bacteroidota > Bacteroidia > Bacteroidales > P3 > Onthomorpha. Next base: position 6,026 of record CALEFF010000039.1, read on the forward strand.
TTCAACGGAAATCAATATTGCTTGTTTGTATATGAGATTTACGAAGACGTACGTTTAGTTGGAGCACCACCTTCTTCGATAGGAAAATTCGGAGCCGATACAGACAACTGGATGTGGCCACGTCATACAGGAGATTTCTCGGTATTTAGAGTTTATGCCGATAAAAACGGAAAGCCAGCTAAGTATTCAAAAGACAATGTTCCTTTAAAACCAAAACATTTCTTACCTATTTCATTAAAAGGTGTTAAAGAAAATGATTTTGTTATAATTATGGGTTACCCAGGCACAACAGATCGTTTCTTAACTTCTTTTGGAGTAGAACAAGCAATAGATATTTACAATCCAAGTGTTGTAACAGCTCGTACAGCATTGAGAAACGTAATGCAAGCCGATATGTTACAAGAACCAAGAGTAAGAATACAATATGCGGCTAAGTTTGCTTCACTTTCAAACTATTGGAAATTTTATCAAGGACAAACAACATGTTTGAAAAATCTTGATGTAAAAAGCACAAAACAAGCATTGGAAAATCGTTTTGCACAATGGATTGAAAAAGACGCTAAAAGAAAAGCAGAATATGGCGAAGTATTACCAAATCTAAAAGAAGCATATCAAGCAACCGGCGAATATGAATTGTTAAGAGTTTACACTAATGAAGCAATTCTTAGAGGTGCATCAGTATTCTCAATAGCAAGACAATTACGTCCATTGGAAGAAGAATTAAATAAAAACGGAAAATCGGAAAAAGCAAAAGAAATTGCCTCAAAACTTAAAACACAATTTGCAGGAGTATTTAAAGATTACAACATAATAACAGAAGAAAAATTATTTGCAGCAGGTTTGGATGTATTTTTTAGAAATGTTCCAATACTTCACCAATCTCCAGAATTTTTATCAAATGCTTTTGCAAATGGATATGATTTCAAACAAATAGCAAGCGATATTTTCAAAACATCTCTTTTAGTAAATGAAGAAAGTCTTATGAAACTATTAGAAAATCTTGATGTAACACAAATAACTAATGACCCTGCATACATACTAACAAATCAATTCATCTCAAATCTTAACGAAAAACTTGCCCTTGTTAAAACACAAAGAGAAAGTCTTAATAAATCAAATCGTTTGTTTGTAAAAGGCGTTATGGAAATGGACAAAGACAAACACTTTGCACCAAATGCTAACCTTACAATACGTTATACATACGGTAGAGTACGTCCTTACGAACCAAAAGATGGAATTTCTTATAAATATATCACAACCCTTGATGGCGTAATGGCAAAAGAAGACAATTCTTCATGGGAATTTACCGTACCTTCAAAACTTCGTCTTCTTTATGAAACAAAAGACTATGGTCAATATGCAGAAAATGGTACAGTTCCAGTTGCATTTATTGCCGATCTTGACATAACAGGAGGAAATTCAGGTTCTCCAACAATAAATGCAAAAGGAGAATTAGTTGGAATAGCCTTTGACGGAAACTGGGAAGCAATGAGCGGAAACATAGCCTTCAATCCAGATCTTCAAAGATGTATTTCGGTAGATATTCGCTACGTTCTATTTATCATAGACAAGTATGCCGGAGCTACAAACTTGATAAAAGAAATGAAGATAGTAAAATAAAACAAAAAAGGGAGGAATTAAACGCCTCCCTTTATTTATCTTGTAAAAATATGAGTAAGATTATAAAAACAGATTTAGCTGAACGAATTGAACAACTAATAGAAGAGGCAAAGAAACGTACTATATCGGCTGTCAATACAGCGATAGTTTATACTTATTACGAAATAGGAAAAATGATAGTGGAAGATGAACAACAAGGAGAAGAAAGAGCAAAATATGGAAAGGCTATATTAAAAGACATATCTTTGCGTCTTACAAATAAATTCGGTAGAGGCTTTTCGGTAGATAATCTTGAAAATATGAGACGTTTTTATTTAGTATACTCAAATTCCGAAACACTGTCTCGGAATTTAGGTTTCACTCTTAGTTGGTCTCATTATTTGAAACTTATGCGTATAGATAACCCAGAAGAACGCAAGTTTTATGAAATAGAAGCAATAGAAAACAATTGGAGTTTGAGAGAATTACAAAGACAATTTGATAGTTCATTATACGAACGCTTACAATTAAGTCGTGATAAAGAGGGAATAAAGGAATTATCTAAAAAAGGACAAATTATAGAAAAAGCAGAGGATGTTGTTAAAGACCCATATATTTTGGAATTTCTTGGATTGCAAGAATTACCTCAATACAGTGAAAGTGAATTAGAGCAACGTTTGATAGATAATTTGCAGACATTTTTATTGGAATTAGGAAAAGGATTTACTTTTGTAGGAAGACAAGTTAGGTTTACTTTTGATGAACAACATTTTAGGGTAGATTTAGTTTTTTATAATCGCTTATTAAAGGCTTTTGTATTGATTGACTTAAAGAGAGGTACGCTTAAACATCAGGATTTGGGACAAATGCAAATGTATGTAAACTATTACGATCGCTTTGTAAAGACAGAAGAAGAAAACCCTACAATAGGAATTTTGCTTTGCACGGATAAAAGTGATGCAATAGTAGAAATCACTTTGCCAAAGGACAATAATCAAATTTTTGCAAGCAAATATCAAACTTATTTGCCAAGTAAAGAAGAATTAAAACAACTTATAGAAGATAATCTTAAATAAATAAATCAAAAAGGGAGGCTAAAAACCTCCCTTTTTTAATATCTTAGATTTCACGTCCGAAAGAAACCATCTTGTTTTTTTGTTTTTTACAAGGGTTGTGTTTTTCTCTAAAATATTTCTTTAAAAAAATAAAAAAAAGCAAAGAAAAATTTGAAAAAAGTAAAGAAAAAAATAAAAAAAACAAAGACTTTTTTTTGTCTTGTAAATAGTTGTTACACAAATACTTTTGCTGTTGTTGATTTAAGTGTGAAAGCACTCCCATTTAATAATCATACGCCCTTAGATTATCTAAAAGAAAAATTGCTACCTTTGTAGGTCAATAGAAACTGTTTTTAAATATTGCTAAAATATTAAAAGCTTAAAATAATTTAATTATGAAAAATGTAGATTGCGACTTGACTTATGCCTTGGATTCAGAGGGAAAACTTGTAAATATCGAGCAAGCGGAATCTGGTATAAAGTGTAATTGCATTTGTCCTGCGTGTAAAAAACCATTAGTAGCGAAAAAAGGGGAAATTCGTAAGTATCATTTTGCACATTTTTCGGGAAAAAATTGCAAACACGCAATTGAAAGTATGTTACATCATCTTGCAAAAGATAAATTTCAAGAAGCGTTTTACAAAAATGAAGAATTTATTATTCAATATGAGCATAAATCGTATTGTAGTAAGAAAAAAGAATGTAAAAACATTACAAAACAAAATTGTTGTGAAATAAAAACAATCAAAATTAATCTAAAAGACGATTATGATACTTGCGAACAAGAACAAGTCTATAATAAGAATAATCGCCGTTCAGATTTAAAAATATATTCTTCTACGAATCCAGATTTAGAACCTATATACTTGGAATTTTGTGTTACACACGCAAGTGATTCTGAAAAGTTGCATAGTGGAAATAAAATAATAGAAATCTTAATTGAAAAAGAAAAGGATATTTTTGATATAATAGAGAATGGAATTATAGAAACTAAAAGTGATAATAAAGAAGAGTTGAATAAAATTAGTTTCTATGGCTTTGAAAAAAAAGATTTTTGTGCAGATATTCTATGTAAAGATTTTTTTGCAGATTACATGGAAGAAGATTTTTGTGCAGAGGATTTAGAAGAAGATTTTTGTATAGATAACTTAAATAGAGTTTCTATTATAGATAATCCTATTAAAAAAGGATTATTTTGTAAACAACAACTAAAAGAACAACCTAAATTAAATTTTGATTAAAAATAAAATCGTCAATACGAATTGACGATTTTTATTTTTTCATTATCAACGCTTTTACGTCCGAAAGAAACCATCTTGTTTTGCGTTTTATTTTCTTTAATGTTGGTTCGCCAACGTATTGTTTTAGGTTTAAAAGTCCTTTTTCTTGCATTGTTTCAAAAAATTCTTCTCTTCTTGGGTGTGGTTTTGCACTTTTTACAAGGGCTGTGTTTGTCTCTAAAATATTTCTAAGAGTTGTGTTTTTAAAATCAAGTTTTAATTTTTTAAAATCAAGAAATAATTTTTTGAAATCAAGTTTTATTTTTTTATTGTAAAGAATCATTGCACTCACTCCTTTGTTGTCGTCAATCTCCGGGTGAAAACGATCAATGCTCCAATAGTCCGCAAGGCTAATGTCGGCCATTGAATTGAAATTCTTTGCAGGGCAGTTGTGGCAACTTTGTCTTAAAAATAGGTTTTGAAGAAATCCCCTCATATATAGGTTATCGTGAAGTGATTCTTTTAGAATGGTTTTCTCCTTTCCCTCAATTTTCAAATTAAATACTCTCCACGATTTGTCTTTGTTGCGAAATGATATGTTTTCTATTTCATTTAGTGAAATTTTCTTTCTCTTGCATACTTCCTCTAAGTATTTTTCCCACACCAAAGGAGAGGGTACTCCGTGGCAAACTACTTCTACGGCAAGAAGGTTATCGTATTCTTTTCTAAGATATAGCTTTAATCCCATAACTTGACAAGGTGTGCCGACAAAAAGTACTAATCTTTCTTGTAAAAGGTAGTTTTTTACTTTTTTGTAGCAATCTTTCATATCGGATTGTAGGTATTTTGAGCCCATTAGGGGTTTTAATTCCTCTTTTGTTTGTGTAAAGTCGTGAATTAGGTGAAAGTCTTTGTCGAATTTTGCTCCGCATACAACACCTCCTTCCTCTATTACTTGATTTGCAAGGGTGATGAAAACGCCTCCCGATGAGGAGTTTTTTCTTTGGCTTTCTTCCGTGTTTTTTACTGCAAAGGCTTCTATTTCTAATTCTTTTTCTTCTTTTTGATTAAGCACCGGACAAACCTTTTCGCATAATCCACATTCTATGCAATTGTGTTTTGAAAGTTTTACTTGTAGAAATCCGTTTTTATCGGCATTTAATGTTAGGCATTCCTTAGGACAAATGCTTACGCAAGCACTACAACCACAACATTGATTTGTTTTAACTCTATTTATTATGCACATTGTTTATTGTTTCTTTTTTCTAATTTTGTTAATTAGGCTTAAAGCTAATGATTTTTCATAATTATTCATTGAGCCAAGCCAAAAAAGTGGAATGTAAATAAGGGTGAATCCTCCAATTGCAAGGAAAAATATTAGCCAATTATCAATCACTAAGTTGTTTGCTACATAAATAGCGATAAGGCTTAAAAGGATAGGAGTAAGGCTCATTTTTATTATTTCTTTCCAAAAACTTATAATGTCTAAATCAACTTTCTTGTGATAATATATGTTCATTATTAAGACGTGTCCTAAGAATAAGGCACAAGAGGTTGCGATTGCACAACCAATTACTCCATAGTGTTTTGTTAAAGGAAGACTTACGGCAAAACTTACAAGAGATATTGCAAGATATAAAAGGGAGCGAAAACGCATTTGATTTCTTGCTTGAAGAATGCTTATTGCTACGTTTTGAATTAGTGGGACTAATAAAGGGAAAAAGAATAATAAACAAATATAATAAGCATCGGAATAGGAATTTCCTACCCATAATTCTATGAATTGACGTCCAAAGACAACGAATCCCGAAAGAATAAAACTCATTACTATGAATTGTAAGCGTCCGGTGCGTATGAAAAGGTCGGAAACTTGTTTTTCGCTTCCTTTTTGTGTAATCATTGCGGTTATTTTGGGAAGTAGGATGCCGGAAATTGCGGTTGAGAAAGACATATACATTTGTTGAATTTGTATTGCTATGCCATAAACCGCTACAAGCTTTGCTCCACAATATACTCCAACTACACTTTGTCCTAAACTCCAATAAATTCTATCCATAATAACGTTTAGAAATACCCAAAAGGAGTAAATGGAAATCTCCTTCAAAAGAGGAATATCAAATTTGGCAAAAACGATTTTTATATTAAGTTTTCGTTTGCAATAATAATAGTCTAAAAGTAGGGTTAGGACGTTAAAAATTGTTTGGACCACAACCATAGAAATTGCTTTATAGCCGTATGAAAGTAAAACAATCATTACGATAGGGTTGAGAATGATTCTAATTAGGTTTATAAGTTTTTGGAAAACAAATCTTTCGTATGCGACGATTATAGAGCGATAAACACTCATTATAAATGTGAATGCAAGGTTGAAAATAAGCAAAAGGAACATTATTCTAAGTTTTCCCAATTCGCTTTCGTTCATTGATTGAGAAAAAAGTGAATCAAGGTTAAAGTAAATCACACCACCAATTGCCAAAGATAAAAGAGCGATTATGGAAAATATTATAAAAAACATGCCGAACATTTTGTTTAGTTCGTTTTGTTTGTTTTCGGCTTTGAATTTTGCGGTATAACGTATTACGGCGTTGCCAAAACCTAAGTCAAGTACGGTAAGAGTGCTAATAATTGAGGCAACTAAGGAATAAAGTCCATATTCGGCTTGACCAAGTTTAAAAGTCATAAAAGGAGTGTAAAGTAATGCAATTACACTATTGAGAATTAGTGTAATATATGAAAGTAATGCTCCCGCTTTTATTTGATTCATTGTTGTTTTTTTTGATTTGAGAAGTGCAAAATTATAAAAAAATACAGATTTTTTTTGCAGATATTCAAAAAAGTAGTACTTTTGCAGTGGGTAAGTCTTGTACGACCAGCTCCCTCTGAATCTCCCCAGGGCGGGAACGCAGCAAGGTAAGGAGGTTGTAGCGGTGCGATATGAGTAGCTTGCCCTTTTTTTATTTCCTTACTTTATCCCCAATTTATTTAATGCGTTTTTATATCTTTCGGCGTTACGATAATGTTCGTTAGGCGTTGTTGCAAAATTATGATAGCCCGAAAAATCCTCCTTAGCACAGAAAAACATATAGTTATGCTTTTGATAATTCAACACAGCCTTTAAGGAAGAAATCTCAGGTAAACAAATAGCAGTAGGAGGTAAGCCTTTATTCAAATATGTGTTGTAAGGAGATTCGGTTTGCAAGTGTTTGTACATTACTCTCTTTATTGTAAAATCACCAACGGCATATTTTACGGTTGGATCGGCTTGAAGTAACATATCTTTCTTTAAACGATTGATGTAAACTCCTGCAATAGTTGGTTTTTCCTCGTTTTTATTTGTTTCTTCCTCTACAATTGAGGCTAAAACCACAACCTCGTGGCGTGAAAGTCCTATTTTTTCTAATTGATTGCTTTGATTTTCCCACCATTTATCAGCCTCTTTTTCTAAGCGTTCTAAGAGTTTTTCGGCCGAAATGTTCCAATAAACCTCGTAAGTATTACAAACAATATTATCAAAAAGGTTTTGTGAATTTTCTCTATTATCTATTGCAAGTAGAATATCGTTTTCGGAAAGCATTAGTTGATTAGCAATTTTTTTTGCAAAGTCTTGCTTTAACCTTACTTTGTTAATCACAAGTTTAACGGGGGTTTGCAATCCGTTTGCAAGTGTGCGAACTAAATCTACTTGACTTGTCTTTGGCTCAATTACGTAATGTCCCGATTTTATGTTATTTTCTAATTTTTTTACTTTGGAAAAAATAGAAAAAGCTCTCTCATTTTTTTCTATAACGCCATTTTTTTCAAGTTTTTCTAAGACTTTTTCATAGTTTTCCGAAGGGTAGATATATAAACTTACACTTTCGTTGTTTCTTACTTTCTTATTTAAAAGTGAAAAGCCACAAACAATTCCACTAATTAGAATTACGGCTACTATTGATAAGATAATTATTGTTTGTTTCTTCATAGTTTTTAGAATATTTTTTGATAAATATTTACGTTTTTAAATTTTCTATTTACTAAAACCCAATCTTTTAAGCTTGCATTGAATTTATATCCACATTTTTCAAACAAGGCTATGCTTTTTTCGTTGTCTTGGGCAATGAAGGCATAGAGTTGATGAATGTTATAGGTGTTTTGCATTATGTTTTCAAGCAAAGAAATTGCCTTTTGTGCATATCCTTTTTGGCGTTCGCTTTTGCAAATAAATATTCCTATGCCTGCCTTTGAGTTTTTGGCATCATAGTCATATACATCTATGCAACCTAATGTATAAATAGCGTTATTTCTTTCTATATCAATCATTAACCTCATTTGTTTTGCACTATAAAGGCTTTCGTTTTGAGAGTTAAGGACATAATTCTCTAAGGCGTATCTGGAAAAAGGTCGCATAGTGTTGCCAAATTCCCATAACTCCATATCGTTTTCCCATTCGTAGAGTAAATCTACATCAGATAATTCTACTGCTCTTAATTTCATAATGCAAAGTTAAGAAAATAATATTATCTTTGCAGAAAAATTAAAGTGATATGATAACTTTTTTAGTTGCCCTTGCCGTTTTGGTGGCAGGATATTTCCTTTATGGAAAATTTATTGAAAAGGTATTTCAACCAGATGAGAAAAGAATTCCCCCAGCGATTGCACAAAGAGATGGAGTGGATTATATTCCGATGCCAACGTGGAAAATACTTATGATTCAATTTCTAAATATTGCGGGATTAGGTCCAATATTTGGAGCAATTATGGGAGCAAAATTCGGACCCGCCTCTTATCTTTGGATTGTCTTTGGAAGTATTTTTGCAGGTGCAGTTCACGATTATTTTTCCGGAATGCTCTCAATGCGAAATCAAGGTGCGAGTCTTCCGGAATTGATAGGAAAATATTTAGGCAATGGAGCAAAACAAACAATGAGGGTTTTTACGGTTTTGCTTATGGTTTTGGTGGGAGCAGTCTTTGTTTCGGGACCGGCAGGCTTGCTTGCAAAACTCACACCCGATGCATTAGATATTACTTTTTGGGCTATTGTTGTTTTCCTTTATTATATTCTTGCAACACTTCTTCCCGTTGATAAGATTATAGGAAAGATTTATCCCATTTTTGCAATAGCTATACTTTTTATGGCGTTAGGAATGCTTGTTATGTTAATAGTTAAATCGCCCGTATTGCCGGAAATTACAAGTTTTTCAAGTCTTAAAAACACCTCACCCGACAATAATCCAATTTTTCCAATGATGTTTGTCTCAATTGCTTGTGGTGCGATTTCGGGATTCCACGCTACGCAATCTCCAATGATGGCTCGTTGTTTGAAAACCGAAAAACATGGACGCCCTGTCTTTTATGGTGCAATGATTATTGAGGGAATAGTCGCTCTTATATGGGCTGCGGTTGCAAGTGCTTTCTTTTATGAAAATGGAATGGAGGAAAACAACGCTGCAGTAATAGTTGATAGCGTTACAAAAGAGTGGTTAGGAATTGCAGGTGCGTTTCTTGCACTTTTAGGCGTGATTTTTGCACCAATTACATCGGGAGACACCGCTTTTCGTTCGGCTCGCTTGATTGTTGCCGACTTTTTAAAGATGGACCAAAAGAAAATTTCAAAACGATTATTGATTTCCATACCACTTTTCATTGCAAGTTTTCTTATATTGCAAATAAACTTTGACATACTTTGGCGTTACTTTGCTTGGTGCAATCAAACCCTTGCCGTTTTCACACTTTGGGCAATCACAATCTACCTTACAAAAGAAAAACGCAACTACTTAATAACCCTAATCCCAGCTTTATTTATGACAATGGTGTGTGTAAGTTACATATTCATTGCACCGGAGGGACTAAGTTTAAATCCTACAATTTCTTACATTGTTGGAGGAGTTGCAACTATAATTTCTTTAATTCTTTACATTATTTGGAATAAAAATAGTAATTTTGCAAAAAATAGAATTAATTAAATAATAATATAAAACAAAAAACCGAGATGATTAAAAAATTAGACGAAATCATTGAAGCCGTAAAAGTAAAAGGCAAAAAAAGATTAGTAGCAGCGTATGCTAACGATTCTCACACAATAGGTGCAGCATCAATGGCTATGGACCTTGGAATAGTAGAAGCAACTCTTGTTGGAGATATTGATACTATTAAAAAAGTTTGCGAAGAAGAAGGAATAGATGTAAACAAATTCAAATTAGTTCAAGAAGCTAATGAACAACTTGCAGCAAACAAAGCAGTAGAATTGATAAATGCAGGAGAAGGCGATATATTGATGAAAGGTCTTTGCTCAACAGATAAATACATGAGAGCAATCCTTAACAAAGAAAAAGGTTTAATGCCTGGTGGAAAACCAGTTCTTTCTCACGTAACAGTATTTGAAGTACCTACATACCACAAACTACTTATCACATCTGACGTTGCAGTTATTCCAGCACCAGATTTCAAACAAAAAACAGCAATCACACAATATGTTATCAATACAGCAAAAACTCTTGGAATAGAAACACCAAAAGTTGCAATGATAGCACCAACTGAACAAATGAGTGTTGGAATTCCATCATGTGTTGATGCAGCTTTAATAGCAGCAATGGGAAATCGTGGACAAATAAAAGGAGCAATCATTGACGGACCTTTGGCTTTGGACGTAGCAATCGACAAAGAAAGTGCACAAATCAAGAAATTGAAAGGCGAAGTAGCAGGAGATGCAGATTGTCTTGTATGGCCAAACATTGAATCAGGAAACGTATTCTACAAATCTTGCACAAAATTTGCAAAAGCAGAGCTTGCAGCAATGGTAGTAGGAGCAAAAGTTCCTTGTGTGTTGTCTTCAAGAGGCGATAGCACAAAAACAAAAATGTATTCAATAGCATTAGCTGCATTATCTTGCAAATAAGAAAATGGAAAATTGGTCAAATGAATTGCCATTCGTAGCAATAACCGTTTGCGACAAAGATGGCAAAATATTAGATATGAACCAACGCAGTCAAATGACCTTTGCAAAAAGCGGAGGCAAAGACTTGATAGGAAAATCCTTATTTGACTGCCACCCACAACGTGCACAAGAAATGATAAAGCACCTTATGAACTCCGAAAACACTAATACATATACAATAGAGAAGGAGGGAGTAAAGAAATTGATTTATCAAACACCTTGGTATCAAGATGGGCAATTTGCAGGCTTAGTTGAAATGTCAATAGTCATACCAAACGACATTCCACACTATAAAAGATAAAACAAAAGCGGAGAGTTCTTCTCCGCTTTCTTTATATTATAAAATCAATCCTTATTCCTCTCCCCAAATCTTAATGGTTTCATCTTCTGAACCGCTGATAATTCTTTTGCCATCAGGACTAAATGCTACGGAATTGACTCTTTCTGAATGTCCTTCCAAGGTTTCAAGACATTCTCCTGTGTTTGCATCCCATATCATAATCGCTCCAACAGATTTACTTTTGCTCCATCTATATTTACCAGAAATTTTTTTACTTCCACCGCTGATTATTTTTGTGCCGTCAGGACTATATGCTACGGAAGAGACACTAGATTTATGTCCCTCCAAGGTTTTAAGGCATTCTCCTGTGTTTGCATCCCATATCTTAATG